>JAKLKT010000172.1 GCA_023150495.1 Planctomycetota bacterium | reverse complement strand
GTCGGGGACGTGATCGTGGCCTCCGTCAAGAAGGCGATCCCCGGCGGCGAGGTCAAGCAGGGCGCGGTCGTCAAGGGCGTCGTCGTCCGGCAGAAGGCGAACCTCCGCCGGGACGACGGCTCGTACGTGCGGTTCGACTCGAACGCGATCGTCATCCTCGACGACGAGGGCAACCCCAAGGGCACCCGCATCTTCGGCGCCGTGGCGCGCGAGCTGCGGGAGCGCAAGTTCATGAAGATCATCTCGCTCGCGCCGGAGGTGGTGTGATGGCGGGCATCCGCAAGGGGGACCTCGTCGAGGTCATCGCCGGCAACGAGCGGGGCAAGCGCGGGCGCGTCCTGCGCGTGATCCCCGATCGCGACCGGGTCGTCGTCGAGGGCGTCAACGTGCGCTGGAAGCACATGCGCAAGAGCCAGAAGACCCCCCAGGGCGGCCGTATCCAGCGCGAGCTGCCCATCCACCGGAGCAACGTGATGTTCTTCGACGAGGCTTCGGGGGCGAGGTCGCGGCTCGGGAGCCGCGTCGTCGAGGGGAAGAAGGCCCGCATCCTGCGGAAGGGCGGGGGCCCCGTCGGGGCGGCGCCGGCCGCCGCGGCGGCCAAGGAGAAGAAGGCGTCCGGAAAGCGCGGGGCCAAGAAGCCCGCGGCGGCGAAGGAGTCCTAGGCGATGGCGCGGCTGCTCGAGAAGTACCGCAAGGAGGTCTGCCCGACCCTCATGAAGGAGTTCGGGTTCAAGAACGCCCTGTCGGTGCCGCGGATCCGCAAGGTCACGGTCAACATGGGCGTGGGCAAGGCGCGCGAGAACAAGAAGCTCCTCGACGACGCGGCCCGCGACCTCGGCACGATCACGGGCCAGCGGCCCGTCATCACGCGCGCGAAGAAGTCGATCGCGCAGTTCCACCTCCGCGAGGGGCTGCCGATCGGCTGCTGCGTGACGCTTCGCGGAAAGCGGATGTACGAGTTCCTGGATCGGCTGATCTCCGTCGCCATCCCCCGCATCCGCGACTTCCGCGGTCTCAAGGACAAGCTCGACGGGCAGGGGAACTTCAGCATGGGGCTCACCGACCAGGTGGTGTTCCCCGAGGTCGACGCGGACGTCATCGAGAACATGCAGGGCATGAACATCACGATCTCGGTCAGCGGCGGACGCGACGACGTGAGCAAGAGGCTGCTCGAGGAACTCGGCATGCCGTTCCGGCGGCCGGAGCAGGAAGGGAAGGCGTAAGTGGCCAAGAAGAGCTGGATCGCGAAGTCGCGGCGCAAGCCCAAGTACGCGTCGCGCCGCTACAACCGCTGCAGTTCGTGCGGGCGGCGCCGGGCGTATTACCGGCGCTTCGGCCTCTGCCGCATCTGCTTCCGCAACCTGGCGCTCCGGGGCGAGATCCCGGGCGTGGTCAAGGCCAGCTGGTAGGGAGGGATCCGATGACGATGACCGATCCCATCGCCGACCTCTTCACGCGCGTGCGGAACGCGGCGCTTGCTTCGCGCAAGCATGCCGACATCCCGCACAGCGCGCTGAAGGAGGATGTCTGCCGCCTGCTCGCGCGCGAGGGATTCCTGCGCGAGGTGCAGGTGACGGAAGTCGACGGCCGCAAGCGGCTGCGCGCGTACCTGCGCACGGACGAGGACGGCCGCAGCGTGATCACGATGATCGAGCGGATCAGCAAGCCGGGCTGCCGCGTGTACAAGAAGGCGGACGATATCGAACGGGTGCTGCGCGGCCTCGGGGTCGGGATCTACTCGACGCCCAGGGGAATGCTCACCGACGCGCAGTGCCGCGAGCAGAAGGTCGGTGGCGAGTACATGGGCAGGATCTGGTAGCCATGTCGCGCGTCGGAAAACAGCCGATCGAGGTCCCGGCGGGAGTCGAGGTCGCCGTGGCCGGAAGCAAGGTGACGGTCAAGGGCAAGCTCGGCTCCCTGGAGCAGCAGCTGCCGGCGGGCATCGAGGCGAAGCACGAGGGCGGGAAGCTCGTCGTGACGCGCCGGAAGGACGACCCCCAGAGCCGCGCGCTGCACGGCCTCGCGCGGGCGCTCCTCCGCAACCACGTGCGCGGCGTGAGCCAGGGCTACGTGAAGGAGCTCGAGGTCCACGGCGTCTCCTACCAGGCCGCGGTGAACGGCCAGAAGGTCACGCTCAAGCTCGGCTACGCCAACGACATCAAGTTCGAGGCGCCGGCGGGCGTCAAGGTGGAGTGCCCGAACCCGACGCTCATCGTCGTGCGGGGCGCCGACCGCCAGAAGGTCGGCCAGTTCGCGGCCGAGATGCGCTCCGTGCGCCCGCCCGAGCCCTACAAGGGCAAGGGCATCCGCTACAAGGGCGAGCACGTCGAGCGGAAGCAGGGCAAGTCGTTCGTGGGGACGGAGCAATGAGACGCGAGCGTTTGATCCGGGAACAGCGCGAGCGGCGGGCGTTGCGCGTGCGCAAGCGGTTGCGCGGCGACGCGGAACGCCCCCGGCTGAGCGTGTTCCGCAGCCACAGGCACATCTACGCGCAGCTGATCGACGACGGCACGGGGCGGACGCTCTGCGCGTCGTCCAGCCGCGTCGTGTGCGGGGCGTACGGCGGGACGGTCGAGCACGCAGGCAAGGTGGGCACCGATCTCGCCGAGAAGGCGAAGGCGCTCGCCATCACCAAGGCGCGCTTCGATCGCGGACGCTACCGGTTCCACGGGCGGGTGAAGGCGCTGGCCGAGGCGGCCCGCAAGAGCGGATTGGAGTTCTAGATGCAGCACGAGTTCAGGGACCGCGTCAGCCCCGAGGGCCTCACGCTGGCGGAGACGGTCGTCAAGATCAACCGGTGCGCCGCCGTCGTGAAGGGCGGCCGCCGCTTCTCCTTCAGCGCCCTCGTCACGGTCGGGGACCAGGCCGGCGTGGTCGGCTTCGGCTTCGGCAAGGCGAAGGAGGTCCCGAACGCGGTCGAGAAGGCGGTGAAGGACGGGAAGAAGCGCCTTGTCCGCGTGCCCATGATCGGCACCACGATCCCGCACGAGGTCTCGGGGCGGTACAGCGCGAGCAAGGTCGTGCTTGTGCCCGCCGCTCCCGGAACGGGCGTGATCGCGGGGAGCGCGGTCCGCGCCGTCCTCGAGGCGGCCGGCGTCCGCGACATCCTCACCAAGGCCTACGGCTCCACCAACCCGGTCAACCTCGTCAAGGCGACCTTCGACGGGCTGGCCCAGCTCCGCACGCGCAAGATCGTGCAGCGGTTGCGGGGAGGGAACGCGAAATGAACCTCGCCGACGTGCGCGGCGCCTTCATCCCCAAGAAGAGCAAGAAGCGTCTCGGCCGCGGCTGGGGATCCGGCCACGGCAAGACCAGCGGCCGCGGCAACAAGGGCCAGCAGGCCCGATCCGGGGGGGGCCCCGGGCCCGGGTTCGAGGGCGGCCAGATGCCGCTCTACCGCCGGCTGCCGAAGCGCGGCTTCAACAACCACCGCTTCCGGGTGGTGTACGCGATCGTCAACGTCGGGCAGCTCGAGGGGGCGTTCGGCGAGGGCGCGACCGTCGACGCCGCGGCGATCCGCGAGGCGCACCTCATCAACGCCAAGGATGACGCGCCGATCAAGGTGCTCGGCGGGGGCGACCTCTCGAAGAAGCTGCACGTCACGGCCGACCGCTTCAGCGAGAGCGCGAAGCGGAAGATCGAGGCGTCCGGCGGGTCGATCACGGCGCTGAACCCGCCGCCCCCGGTGAAGGTGAGAAAGCCCGTGCCTCCGAAGGCACAGCCGAAGCCTGCCGCCGAGGAGCCGGCCGCGGCGCCCGAGAAGGCCCCGAAGCCCCCCAAGGCCCCGAAGCCCCCCAAGAATCCCAAGGGCGGGCCCTCGGGCGCACCCGAGGCGTAGCGCCCGATGTTCAACGCCGTCGCCAACCTGTTCCGGATCCCGGAGCTCCGCAAGCGGCTCTTCATCACGGTCGCCCTGCTGATCGTGTACCGGGTCGGCTGGAACATCCCGCTGCCGGGCATCGACCCGAAGAAGATCGCCCAGTTCGCGATGTCGTCGGACAACCCGCTGCTCCGGTTCCTGGACCTGATCGGCGGCGGCGGCCTCCAGCGCGCGGCGCTCTTCAGCCTCGGGATCATGCCGTACATCAGCGCGAGCATCATCTTCTCGCTGCTCGTGAAGGTGATCCCGTCCCTCGAGAAGCTCTCGAAGGAGGGCAGCGCCGGCCAGAGGAAGATCAACCAGTGGACGCGCTACGCCACGATCCCGATCTGCATCGTGCAGGGCGCATTCACGATCCGGCAGTTCACCGGGCAGATCAGCCTGCCGGACCCGGACGGCGCCGGACAGATCCTCACGTTCCTGACGTTCGGCGACACGGGGCCCTCGTTCTGGCTCAAGCTCGGGTGGATCACCGCGCTCACCACCGGCACGATCTTCATGATGTGGATCGGCGAGCAGATCACGGAGCACGGCGTCGGCAACGGCATCTCGCTGATCATCATGGCGGGCATCGTCGCCCGGCTGCCGCACAGCATCCTCGGCTCCGACCTCGGCGCCGCGAAGGGGTTCCTGCTGATCGGCCTCTTCCTGCTGATCGTCCTCGGCGTCGTCTTCATCACCAAGGGGCAGCGGAAGATCCCTGTCCAGTACGCGAAGCTCACGCGCGGCCGCCGCGTCTACGGCGGGCAGCGCCACTACATGCCCATCCGCGTGAACATGGCGGGGGTCATGCCCGTCATCTTCGCCTCGGCGCTCCTCTCCTTCCCCCAGCTGCTCCTCGAGGCGATCGGATTCCACGCGCTCGCGAGCGCCTTCCAGTACGGCCAGTACCTCTGGTCGGTCTTCTACATCGTGCTCACGTTCTTCTTCGCCTTCTTCTGGGTCGCGCTGATGTTCAACCCGGTGGAGATGAGCAAGAACATGAAGGAGCACGGGTCCTTCATCCCCGGCATCCGGCCCGGCCGCCCGACCGCGGAGCACCTCGAGCGCATCATGAACCGGATCACGCTCGCGGGCGCCGCCTTCCTCGGCGCGATCGCGGTCCTGCCGGTGATCATCGCGTCCACGCTGAGCCTCCCGCCGATCCTCACGGTCTACCTCGGCGGCACCACGATCCTCATCGTCGTCTCGGTCGCGCTCGACCTCGTGGACAAGCTCAACTCCTACCTCGTCATGCGCAACTACGAGGGCTTCCTGCGGAGCGGCGCGGGCCGGCGCGGGGAGGAGGAGTAGTGCGGCTGGTCTTCCTCGGACCTCCGGGCGCCGGCAAGGGAACCCAGGCGAAGCTCCTCTCGAAGGAGCACGGGATCCCGCACCTGTCGACCGGAGACGTCCTGCGCGAGGCGATGGCGAAGGGCACGCCCACGGGGCTCCGCGCGAAGGAGTTCGTCGACAAGGGCTACCTCGTCCCCGACGAGGTGGTGGACGCGCTCGTCCGCGAGCGGCTCGAGCGCGCGCGCGACCGGTTCCTCCTCGACGGCTACCCCCGGAACGAGAGCCAGGCGGACGAGCTGGATCGCATGCTCCGGCAGCTGAAGACGTCGCTCACGTCCGTGGTCTACATCCACGTCGCCGACGAGACGCTCGTCAAGCGCGTGAGCGGCCGCCGGAGCTGCCCGAAGTGCGGCGAGGTCTTCCACCTCGAGACGAAGCCGCCGAGGCAGCGCGACGCCTGCGACGCGTGCGGCAGCAAGGGCCTCGTGCAGCGCCCGGACGACCGCGCGGAGGTCGTGCGCGAGCGCCTCACCGTGTACCACAAGAACACGGCGCCCTTGGTCGAGCGGTACAAGGCGAAGGGCCTCCTCCGCTGGGTCGACGGCGACCGGCCGATCGATGCTGTCGCCCGCGACGTGAGCAAGGCCGCGAAGCAGGACGGGGGGGCTCCGGGGGCATGATGGTCCTGAAGACCGATCGCGAGATCGGGCTCCTCCGCGAAGCCGGGCAGATCGCCGCCGAGGCGCTCGGGTGGGCGGGCCGGAACGCGGTCCCGGGCCGCACCACGGCCGAGCTCGACGCGGGCGTCGAGGCGATGATCCGCGCGCGGGGCGGGACCCCCGAGTTCAAGGGCTACCACGGGTTTCCCGCGTCGATCTGCGCCTCGGTGAACGACGAGGTCGTCCACGGGATCCCGGGAGACCGGGCGCTCGAGGAGGGGGATGTCATCTCCATCGACGTCGGGGTCCGGTACCGGGACTTCGTGGGCGACACCGCGTGGACCTTCCCGGTCGGCACGGTGTCGGCCGCCGCGCGGCGCCTCCTCAAGGCGACCGAGGAGGCGCTCGAGGCCGCGATCCGCGCGGCTCGCGTAGGGGGCAGGCTCTCCGAGATCGCCCGCGCCGTCCAGCGCGTCGCCGAGTCGTACGGCTACAGCCTCGTCAAGGACTACGCCGGCCACGGGGTCGGGCGGCAGATGCACGAGGAGCCGCAGGTCCCGAACTTCGTCGACGCCCATCTCCTGCGGAACGACGTGATCCTCGAGGAGGGGCTGGTCATCGCCATCGAGCCGATGCTCTGCATCGGGACCGGCCAGACGCGGGTCGCCGGGGACCGCTGGACC
>JAKLKT010000171.1 GCA_023150495.1 Planctomycetota bacterium | reverse complement strand
GAGCGCATGCGCGCGACGCGACGCGCGGCCATGACGCCGGGCACCATCGCGCCGATGCCCATGACCGGGCCGAGGATCATGCCGGCGTACTCGACGAAGAAGAGGGCGATCAGGGTGCCGCAGAGGATCGCGAAGCCGCTGACCATGTACTCGCGCGTGTAGACGACCCCGATCGTGTACATCATGCTCGCATACGCGAACCCCCAGAGGACGGGGATGAAGGGCCCCGGGATGAAGCCGGTCGCCGGCCCGGCGGCGCTGAGGATGGAAGCGACGCCGATGTGGTAGGCGACGAGGAGCACGACCTGCCTGGACACGAACGTGTTCTCGCCCTCGATCCGCGCACGCCCTTTGAGGCGCATCTCCAGGACGAAGCTGCCGATGGCGCCGGTCGCGAGCATGATGCCGAGGATCCAGTTGCGGGTCGCGGCGTGGCCGTCGAACCAGTTGGCGAGCGGGTACGCCACGAAGACGAGCGCCCCCCAGAGGACGAAGTGGAACGCGTGCGGGTCGATCCGCGCATGCGTGCGATCCATGACCCGCCGGATGAACTGGAGGTCGTCCGCGGGGCCGCCGGCTTCCTGGCTCATCACTTCTCCTCCGTGAGCGCGAGCGCATCGGCGAGCCGCCGGTCCTCCGGGAACCGCGCGCGCCCGCGCTGCCAGGTCTCGCGCGCCTTCTTCACGTTGCCCGCGTCCTTGAGCAGCGTGCCGAGGCGGAGGTAGACCTCCGCCTGCTCGGGCGCGGCGGGCTTCCTCTCCTGGATCTCCATCAGATCCTCGAACTGGCGGATCGCGCGGGGCCGGAGCCCGACGAACTCGGGCGCCATGCTGTCGCCGAACGCCCGCCCGTAGCGCGCCTGCCAGTGCTCCGGGTCGAGCCGGATCGCCTCGTCGTACGCGCGCTCGGCCTTCGCCCAGACCGTGCCCTGCTCGGGCCCGGGCTGCGTGTCGAACGCGGTCTTCGCGCCGTACGCCGTGGCGAGCGCCGCGTGGAGGTCCGCGCTCCGCGGGTTCGCGACGATCTCCTTCTCGAGCCGCGCGATGACGCCGTCGATCGTGCCGCGGTCGCGGGCAAGCGCCTCGAAGAGCGCCTCGGCCTCGCGGAACCCGAACGCGCTTCCGAGGACCCCGGCCAACGGGTCCTTGGCAGGATCGGGGGGGGCTCCGGGGGACCCGCCGCCGGTCTCCCCGCCGGGGACCGCGCGACCCGGCTTCACCGCCGCGACGGCGTCGCCCCTGCGGGCGGCGGGATCCGCACCCGTCGGCGCGATGTCGGAAGCAGACGCGACCGCGACCCTCTCCTCGAGCGCCGCGAGCCGCATGACGATCCCGTCGATCGCGACCGCATCCGCGCGGCCGTCATGCCGGTCCGCGCGAGCCGGCAGGCGCGGCCCCTCGAGAGTGCGAGCGAGGATCCCCCCGCCCGCGCCGGCGGCGCAGGCGAGGAGCACGATGGAGAGCTTCGCGGCGTGGCGCATATGTGGTCTATTTTATAGACTAGTCTTTCGCCACGTCAAGTGCGCCACGAGGGGCGCAGATCAGGTCATGTAAAGCATTACCGGAAAGCTACTTGTGACCGCCCCGCACCCTAACGGTTGACCTGGAGGATGGCGATGTGGGGGAGGGTGCGGTAGTCGTCGGCGTAGTCGAGGCCGTAGCCGACGACCCACTCGTCCGCGACCTCGAAGCCGACGTAGTCGACCGGCGGGCCGCCCTTCTCCTTCCTCAGGAAGGCGCACGTCCTCACCGAGGCGGGGCCGCGGAGGCGGAGGAGGTCGAGGAGGTAGGCGAGCGTCGAGCCCGTGTCGACGATGTCCTCCACCACGAGGACGTGCCGCCCGCGGATGTCGCCCCGGAGATCGAGCACGAGCCTCACGTTGCCGCTCGACACCGTCCTGTCGCCGTAGGAGGAGACCGCGATGAAGTCGACGCGGCGCGGCACGGTCATCCGCCGGCACAGGTCCGCGAGGAAGATGAACGCCCCCTTGAGCACGCCGACGAGGAGCACCTCGCCCTTGTCCGCGTAGTCCGAGGAGATCTGCCGCGCGAGATCCTCGACGCGACGGCGGATCTGGTCCTCGGAGAAGAGGACGCGCAGCAGCTTCGTGTCCTTCGGCGTCTTCATTCGACGAAGAGCGGCACGTGCGCGAACTTCTCGACGTCCACGAGCCCGAGATCCGTCAGCTTGAGCGACGGGATCACCTCGAGAGCGAGGAAGCTCATCGCCATGAACGGGTCCTTGAGCGCCGAGCCGAGGCTCTTCGCTGCGCGGAGCAGCGCATTGAGCCCCTCCCCGACCTCCTCGTACGGCCGGTCCGACATGAGCCCGCCGATCGGGAGCGGCAGGAGCGCGAGCACCTCGTCGCCCTTCGCCGCCGCGAGCCCTCCTCCCGCGCCCCCCACCGCCTTCGCCGCCGCGAGCATCGAGCGGTCGTCCGCGCCGATCACGACGAGATTGTGATGGTCGTGGGCGACGGTTCCCGCGATCGCCCCTCCCCGGAGCCCCACCCCACGGACGAAGCCGAGCCCCACGCGCCCCCCCCGGCCGTGCCTCTCGATCACGGCCATCTTCAGGAGGTCGCGGGAGGGGTCCGCCACGGCCTCGCCGTTCTCCACCTTCGCATCGACGGTCAGATGGGCCGTCACGAGCTGGTCCGGGATCGCGCCGATCGCGCGCACGCGCCGCCCGCGCGCCGGGATCCTGAGCGAGACCTTCGCCCAGTCGACCCGCACGCTGCCCGTGAACGCCGCCGCGACGGTCGCCCGCGGCGCGAGCAGCTCCCCGTCGCGCGCGACGAGCCGGCCGGACGCGTACACGCGTTCGGCGCGCGGCGCCCGCAGGTCGCGGAAGACGACGAGGTCCGCGATCCGTCCCGGCGCGACGAGGCCGCGATCCGGGATCCGGAAACGCTCCGCGACGTTGAGCGTCGCCATGCGGATTGCCGTCACGGGCGCCACGCCCGCGGCGATCGCCATCCGCACGAGGTGGTCGATCGAGCCCTCCTCCACGAGGTCGGGCACCTGGCGGTCGTCGGTGCAGAGGCAGATGCGCCGTTCCGTCGCCGGCGTCACGAGCGGGAGGAGCGCCGCGAGATTCCTCGCGTTCGTCGCCTCTCGAAGGAAGAGGATCATCCCGAGGCGCAGCTTCTCGCGGGCCTCCTCGAGCCGCGTGCACTCGTGGTCCGACTCGATCCCCGCGGCGGCGTAGGCGCCGAGCGCGTGTCCCGCGAGGGCCGGGCAGTGACCGTCGATCGGCCGGCCGCGGAAGGCCTCGAGCTTCGCGAGGACCCCGGGGTCGCCGTGGACCGCGCCGGGGTAGTTCATCACCTCGGCGAGGCCGAGCACCTCGGGCTCGCCCAGGAGCGGCGCGAGGTCTCTCGCCTCGAGGCGCGCGCCCGCGGTGCCGAGGTCGGTCGCCGGCACGCACGACGACGCGTTCACGTACATCGCGAGCGGCGAGCGGCGGGCGTCCGCGAGCATGAACCGGATACCCTCGATGCCCGCGACGTTCGCGATCTCGTGCGGATCCGTGACGGCCGCGGTCACGCCGCGCGGCACGACCATCCGCGCGAACTCCGACGGCGGCACCATCGCGCTCTCGACGTGCACGTGCGCGTCGATGAGACCGGGCGCGACGTAGGCGCCTTCGAGGTCCGCCTCCTCGCGCGCGCGGTATCCCCGGCCCACCCCGGCGACGAGGCGGCCGAGGATGGCGATGTCGGCGTCGTGGACCTCCCCCGAGGCGACGTTCACGAGCCTCGCGTTCCGGAGGACGAGGTCGCACGACGCGTCGCCGCGTGCGGCGGCGAGGAGGGCGGGAAGCTCGTCAGGCGTCGGCATGGGAAGGCAGGGGGCTCCGGGGGCAGGCGGGGCGCGGCCGGCTGCGCGGGCGCGGGGGGACCGCGCGCATCGCCGCCGAGGACCTTCGGAACCTCATCCGCGCCTCCTCCTCCCGACGCCCACTGGATTTCTCGATTTCCCGCCTGCGAGGCCGATTCTCGCCCCACCGGCGGGAGCAGGAAGTGACACCGGCCCCCGACTATACATCAGGAGGTGGTCCGGCCCTGTCCACGAAGAGCCCAGACGAGCCAGAGCAGGAAAGGAGGTCAAAGCCCCGGTCCGGAGCGGCAGATGTTCGCACCGCGCCGACCGGCGAGCCGATGGAACCGCGATCCGCGTGACAACATCCAACCGGACCGCGCTGCGGAGCGACGGTCCAAGCATGGCGGCGGCGCCCTGCCTGTCCCCGCGGGGGGCTGCGTGGTCCGCGCTTTGCCAAAGCCCACCTGGACCCGCCGGAGGTGCAGCATGCGGGAAATGTCCGCGCGAGAAGCCCTGAGAGTGGGTGAGAACTTCGCGGCCCATGTCGCGGCGATCATCGTCGGCGCGGCCCTGATGGTCGCGGGTCTCGGAATGGGAGTGACGGTGATCCTCCTGCCCGTCGGGGTGCCGCTCGGCCTCGTCGGCCTCGGCGCCTTCTGCTGGGGCATCTGGGGCTTCGGCGAGGCCCGTCGGCGCAGGGAAGCCGGGCCGCCGAGCTGAAGCCGGGCCCGGCGCTACCTGAGCCGTTCGGAGAGGAAGGCCCGCGCCTCGGCCCAGGCGGCCGCGGCCGCCGTCTCGTCGTACCGCCCGCCGGACGGGTTCGCGAAGGCGTGGTCCGCGTCGTAGCTCAGGATCCGGTGCTTCACGCCGGCTTCGGCGAGCGCCTTTCCGAACGCGTCGACCTTCTCCGGCGGGATCGACTTGTCCCGGTTGCCGAAGATCCCAAGGAGGGGCGCGCGGATCGCCTTCAGCTCGGCGGGGTCGAGGACGGGCTGGCCGTAGTACATGATCGCGGCATCGAGGTCGGGCGTCGCCATCGCATGCTTCAGCGTCCAGGCGCCGCCGAAGCACCAGCCCATGCAGCCGCGCCTCGCGGCCTTCACGCGGGCGTCCTCCTTGAGGAAGGCGTGCGCGCGCTTGAGCGTCGCCTGCGCGTTCGCCGCATCGACCCCCTTCATGTAGCGCATCGCGTCGTCGCGGTTGTCCGCGACCTTGCCGCCGTAGAGGTCGACGGCGAGCGCGGCAAACCCGTCCGCGGCGAGCCGGTCGGCCCAGTGCTGGATGTGGCCGGTCAGCCCCCACCACTCGTGGATCACGATCACCGCCGGGAACGGCGGCTCGCCCTTGGGCAGGCTCAGGTACGCGCGCGCCCCGTCGAGATCGACCATCTTGCCCCTGGGCGCCGGGGGCTCCTTGTCGGTCAGGTCGTGGAGGGCCTTGAACTCCTCCTCGGTGAGGCCGCCGGTCGGGCCCGGGCCGGCGGGCTTCTCCCGCTTGCCGGCCGGCGACTCCTGCGTGTCGGCGGGCTTCTCCTGGGCCAGCGCGGCGATGCCGGCGAGGCATGCGAAGGCGGCGAGCAGCGGGGCGCGGCGCATGAACGGTCTCCTCCCTCGCCGCCGATTCTACGGGAGGAAGGAGGGGGGCTCCGGGGGCGCCGCTACTTCGGCGCGGCGGTCACGTCCGGGAGATCCTCCGCCGCCGCGGCGAACCGCTTGGTCGCCGCCGCATCGAAGAGCTCGACGGCCTTGTCGTCGGGCAGCGCCGCACGCAGCGCCGTGAACCCCTCGACGGCCTTCGGATCGCCGGTGAAGTACCGCTCGACGGCGAGGAGGAACCGCGCGTCGCCGCCCGCGGGGCCCTGCTCCGCGCGCGTGACGAGCTCCCCCATGACACGGTCGAACTCGGCCTGGTCCTTGTACACGCCCACCAGGTCGCCGGGCTCCTTCACGAGGCCCGGGTTCATCAGCACGGCCTTGCGGATGACCTTCGCCGCGTACGCATCGGACCCGATCGCGATCAGCGACTGGCCGAGCGCGAAGAGCGGCGCCGCGTTCTCGGGCGCGCTCAGCGCCGCGAGGCGGAAGAGCTTCGCCGCCTCGAGGTAGTCGCCCTTGCGGAAGAGCTCGCTCGCGTCGCGCAGGTACTTCTCCGCCACCGGGGAGCCCGCGGCGGGCTCGGGCTCGACGACCTTCTGCTCCTCCGCCGGCTCGCCCTCGGGCGGCTTCGCCTCGACCACCTCGTAGTCCGTCGTCGGGTACGTGTCCTCGACGTAGACGTAGCGTGTGACGTAGGTGGCCGGGGCGTCGCAGTAGAACCCGTAGGGCACGTAGCAGTAGGAGAGCGGCGCGCCGTAGAAGAACGCGTAGCTCGAGCCGCAGTGGTACCACGGATAGTAGTAGCTGAGGCCGAAGTACGCGCCCGCGCCGAACGTGAAGCCGAGGTAGAAGCCGCCCCCGCTGTAGTACGGGGAGCAGTAGTAGGGGTACCCGTAGTACCCGTAGCCGTACGGGTAGCAGTTCGGATAGCTCGAGTACGGGCGCGGGTAGTAGCCGTAGCGCCGGTAGCCGTAGTCCGGAACCGCGCCGGCGCCGGTGCTGCGGCCGCTCGGGATGCGGCCGCGCGCTTCCGTCCCACCCGTGCCCGAGGGGCGCACGAAGCCCGTCTGGCCGCCGCG
>JAKLKT010000170.1 GCA_023150495.1 Planctomycetota bacterium | reverse complement strand
GGCGGCTGCTCGCGCGGCAGGCCCTCGCGCTCTTCGAGGACCAGGCGCTCTCGCGGGCCATCGACGTCGTCGCGCGCCGCCTGAAGCTCAGGAACCAGGGTTTCTACACGATCTCCTCCGCCGGCCACGAGCAGAACGCGTGCCTCGGCGCGCTTCTCCGCATCGACGACCCCTGCTTCCTCCACTACCGGGCGGGCGCGCTCATGATGGCACGCGCGCGGCGGCTCCCGGGCTCCACGCCGCTCTTCGACACGCTGCTCTCGATCTGCGCGTCGAGGGAGGACCCGATCGCGGAGGGGCGGCACAAGGTCTGGGGCAGCCGCCCGCTCTGGGTGCCGCCGCAGACGAGCACGATCGCGTCCCACCTGCCGAAGGCGACCGGGATGGCGTTCGCGCTCGCGCGCGCGCGCCGGCTCGGCGTCGACCCGGGCGTGTCCCCCGACGCGATCGTCTGCTGCACGTTCGGCGACGCGTCGGCGAACCACGCGACCGCGCTCAGCGGCATCCACGCGGCGCGGTACGCGCACCGGCGCGGCGCCCCGGTGCCGATCCTCTTCGTCTGCGAGGACAACGGGATCGGCATCTCGGTCGAAACGCCCCGCCGCTGGATCCGCGAGAGCTTCGGCGCGCTCCCCTACCTCCAGTACGCCGAGGCGGAGGGCACGATCGACGAGATCCACGACGCGACCGCGGCCGCGATCGACCTCTGCCGCGAGTCGCGCCAGCCCGTCTTCCTCCGCCTCGCCTGCGTCCGCCTCTGGGGCCACGCGGGCACCGACATCGAGACGGCCTATCGCACGCAGGCGGAGATCGAGGCGGCGGAGGCGCAGGACCCGCTCCTCGCCAACGCGCGACGCCTCGTCGAGACGGGCGCCGCCTCGCCGGAGGAGCTGCGCGCGATCCTCGCGGACACGCGAGCGCGGGTCGCCGCCGCCGCGGAGGAAGCCCCCCGCCGCCCCCACCTTTCCACGCGCGAGGAGGTCATCCGCCCGCTCGCGCCGTACGACGAGGCCCGCTGCCGCGCGTCCGCGGAGGGCGCGCCCTCGCCGGAGGAGCGCAGGGCCGTCTGGGGCGACGACCTCCCCGAGCGCGCGAGGAACCCGATGAAGCGCACGCTCGCGTCGCACGTGAACGCGGCGCTCGCGGACGAGATGGCGCGGCGGAAGGAGATGCTCGTCTTCGGCGAGGACGTCGGCCGGAAGGGCGGCGTCTACTACGTGACCGCGGGGCTCCAGAAGCGGTTCGGCGTCGCTCGCTGCTTCGACACCCAGCTCGACGAGACGTCGATCCTCGGCGTCGCGCAGGGGCTCGCGCACGCGGGCATGCTGCCGGTCCCGGAGATCCAGTACCTCGCGTACATCCACAACGCGGTCGACCAGATCCGCGGCGAGGCGTGCTCGCTCTCCTTCTTCTCGAACGGGCAGTTCGTGAACCCGATGGTGGTGCGCCTCGCGGGCCTCGCCTACCAGAAGGGGTTCGGCGGCCACTTCCACAACGACAACTCGATCGGCGGCATCCGCGACATCCCGGGGCTCCTGATCGCGGTGCCGTCGCGCGGCGACGACGCGGCGCGGATCCTCCGCGGCTGCCTCGCGGTCGCGCGCGAGTGCGGCCGCGTCGTGGTCTTCCTCGAGCCGATCGCGCTCTACCACGAGAAGGACCTCTACGAGGACGGCGACGGGCTCTGGCTCACGGACTACCCGCCGCCGGGAACGGCCCTCCTGCCGGGAGAGGTGGGGGCTTCGGGGGAGGGGAACCACCTGATCGTGTCGTACGCGAACGGCTACCGGCTATCGCTGCGCGCGGCGCGGACGCTCGAGCGCGAGCACAGGATCGATTGCCGCGTCCTCGACCTGCGCTGGCTGAACCCGCTGCCGTTCGACCGCATCCGCGCGGAGGCGGCGCGCGCGGAGACGGTCACCGTCGTCGACGAGTGCCGGACGACCGGCGGCGGCATCGCGGAGGCGGTGCTCGCGCACCTCGCGGAGACCGGCTGCCGCGCCACGCTCCGCTCCGTGCGCGCGGCGGACACCTACGTGCCGCTCGGCCCGCCGGCGAGGACGGTGCTCGTGCAGGAGGAGGAGATCGTCGCCGCGGTCCTCCGCCCCCCCGCGCCCCCCCACCTCCCCGCGAAGGGGGCGCGATGAAGCGCGCGGCGCTCTTCTTCCCCGGCCGCGGCGCGTACACGAAGCGGACGATGAAGCTCCTGCCGGAGGACCATCCGTGGGTCGCGGAGGCGGACGCGCTGCGCGCGGGGTACGGCCTGCCGCCGGTGCTCGAGATGGACCGCGCGCGCTGGGACGGCGAGGTGCACCTGCGGCCGGACAACGCGTCGGCGCTCATCTACCTGCATTCGATGCTCGACGCGGCCGAGGCGATGCGCGCGCACGACGTCGTGTGCATCGGCGGCAACTCGCTCGGCTGGTACACGGCGCTCGCGGCGGCGGGCGCGCTGTCGTTCGCCGACGGGTTCCGGCTCGTGCAGGAGATCTCGGTCCTCCAGATGCGGCACGCGGAGGGCGGGCAGGTGCTCTACCCGCTGATCGACGACCAGTGGCGGATCGACGCGAAGCTCGCGGCGCGCGTGGACGAGGCGCTGGCGGCCGCGCCGGGCGAGGCGTTCCCGTCGATCGACCTCGGCGGCTACGCGGTGCTCGCGGGCACGGAGAAGGGCGTCGCGCACCTGCTCGAGCGGCTGCCGCCGGTCGAGATGGGGCCGAGCCTTTACCCGTACCGGCTGAAGCAGCACGGCCCCTACCACACGCCGCTGGTCGAGGGGGTGTCGCGCGGCGCCGCGCACCTCGCGGCACTCGGCTGGAGCGAGCCGAAGGTGTCGCTCGTCGACGGCCGCGGCGCGCGGTTCACGCCGTGGTCGACCGACCCCCTTGAGCTTGCGGCGTACACCCTCGGCACGCAGCTGACGACGCCCTTCCGGTTCACGGCGTCGGTGCGGGTGGCGCTCCGCGAGTACGCGCCCGACCTCATCGCGCTGCCCGGCCCCGGCAACACGCTCGGCGGCGTGTGCGGCCAGGTGATCGTCGCGGAGGGATACCGGGGGATCCGCTCCCGCACCGACTTCGAGCGGGCGCAGGAGGGCGAATCCCCCGTGGTATGGTCGATGCGAAGGTAGCCGGTGCGCCAGCGCCGGCGCACCTTCGACGACGCAACCCGTTTCCCCGAAAGGACTTCCGCCTGCCGCGCAGGTCAACCGTTACCCTGTTCTACTCCGGGGTCGCGCTGGTTTCGGCGGGGTGGGCGTGGATCTTCAAGGTCGAGATGTTCGGGCCCTCGGCGCCCACGGGGAGGGGTCTCGGGGAGGGGGTTCTCCTGGGCATCGGCATCGTCGCGGCCTGCCACGTCGCGCACCGGCTCTCCGCCCGGATGCGGGAGGCCGCGCGGTTCCTCGGCGGGTTCTTCGGCCCCATCCGCGTCCGCGACGCGATCCTCCTCGCCGCGGTCTCCGGCATCGCGGAGGAGATGTGCTTCCGCGGCGCCCTCTGGCCGCAGCTGGGCCTCGTCGGGACGTCGTTCCTCTTCGCGATCTGCCACGTCGTGCCCGTGCGCGAGCTCGCGGGCTATCCGATCTTCGCGTTCTTCGCGGGCATCGTCTTCGGCTTCCTTCGCGAGCGCACCGGCTCCGTCTGGCCCTGCGCCGCCGCGCACGCGACCGTCAACGCGCTGAACCTCGCGTGGATCGGCGCGGCCGAGCGCGGCCGCGCCCCCGCGCCCCCGCCGCCCCCCTCCCCCGCGCTTCCCGGCATTGCTCCCTCGGAGAGCCCAATGCCTCCCCCTCCCGATCCCCCGCAGGGGCTGCCGCCGATTCCCGAGACGCCCGACTCCTTCCCGGTCACCGTCTGGCGCTACGACCTCCGCCTCGAGATCTCGGGCACCGACCGGGAGACCTTGCCGCAGTGCCTCGAGCACGAGCAGCTCGCGATCTTCCAGTACGTCGCGCGGCCGCACGTGTACGAGGAGATCGGGAAGGGGCTCTTCGTGTTCGCCGAGAGCTTCGACGAGCCGCTCGCCGCGTTCCCGAACGACCTCGCGACGCTCAGCGCCTACCTCTTCCAGCCGCTGACGGGGATCGAGGTGGCGGAGCGCTACGTGGACGAGGAGACGACGGACGACGTGCGCGCGTGGAAGATCGTCGCGAACCGCGGCGAGTGGGTGAAGGTGCCGCTCGTCGTGCCGCCGCCGGAGGAGGGCCGCTTCGTCGTGGAGATGGACCGCGAGGACACGGAGGTGCTCGCGGCGCACTGGCGTGAGTACCCGCGCTGGTTCCAGGACGCGATGCGCTTCAAGTACCCGCGGCTGCGCGACCTCTGAGGTCACTCCGCGAGGAGCGAGTCGAGCACCCGGAGACCCACCTCGCGGGAGCGGATGCGCTCCTCGTCCTCGAGGGCGGCCCGGATCGCCGGGATCGCGTCCCGGTCCCCCAGGGCTCCGAGCATGACCGCAGAGCGGCATCGGATCGTCGCGTTGTCGCTCGAGAGCCCCTTGCGCAGCATGGGGACGGGCGACGGAGCCAGCTTCCGG
Source organism: Planctomycetota bacterium (assembly GCA_023150495.1). GTDB lineage: Bacteria > Planctomycetota > PLA2 > PLA2 > PLA2 > PLA2. The sequence goes on along the minus strand of JAKLKT010000170.1, from coordinate 1,997 downwards.
TACTCGGCGACGAGATCCTCGTCGAAGCTCGAGGACTCGTCGTCGCCGAGCCCGAGAAGGCATGCCTCTTCGCCGGCCTTGGCCGGGTCGAGGCGAAGCAGGCCGCGCGCCGCGAACTGGCGGACTTCCGGGTCGGCGTGGGCGAGGTGCGACGCGAGGGCCTTCCACGGACTGCGCGGGGCGGCGGCGATGCCCTCGAGCGCGGCAGCCGTGAGGTCGCTCACCGGGATGAGCTCGGCGACGTTGTCGATCTCGCCGGCCCTTGCGAGGCTCCACGTCGCCAGGCCGAGCGTCCGGTACTCGGTGCGAAGGGCGGCGAGGACGGGCCCGCGCTCGGCGGCCGGAAGCCCGGGCAGGAGGTAGGCGAGAGTCCTCGCGGCGATCTCCGACTCGTACCAGTCGTCCACGCCGACCGTGCTGATCGGCCGCACCTTCGGAAGCAGGCTCTTGGTGATCTCGACGCACCGCTCGGGCGGCGGTGGGCAGTCGCGCGGCAGCCACTCGAGGAGCCTCCGGACCCGTTCCATCTCCTTCCCCGTGATCGCCTTGACGATGGCCCGTCCCAGCTCATCCGCCTGCTTCGGACCGCCCTTCCCGATCTCGCACAGCGTGGCGGCGGCCGCGACGATCACGTCGGGATCCGCCTCCTTGACCATCGCCCGGAGGCGGTCGGCGAGGGATGCGGCGAGGGGGCCGAGACTGCCGGCGAGACGGCACGCCTCCATGGCGACCGCGGGGGGCTCGCTCTTGACGTGCTGGCTCGCGAGGATCACCGCGGCGCGGGCGTCGGCGCCCGCGAGCCGCTGGCCCGCGAGGGCTCTGAGGATCTCGACCTTCGCGTCGGCCGGATCCTTCGGCTGGCCGAGCTTCAGCAGCCACGGGACGAGGGTGCCGCGGTGCGCCTCCAGCAGGAGGAGGCGCGGCCGGCCGTCGGGATCCGGCCCGCCGAACTCCCACTCCTCCTTGCACAGCTGTTTCGCGAGCTCGGTCCGGATCTCCTTGTCGCTCTTGAAGATGAGCTTCTCCAGCGCCTCCTTGCCCCGCTCGCCGAGCGCGAGAAGGGCTGCCGCCGATCCCGGCGGCGCGCGCCAGTGGGCGATCTTGGCCTCGAGCAGGGGCACAAGGTCCGCCGCATGGGGGCCGGCCTTGGCGACCTGCAGGAGCACTCCCTCGAGCTCCGGCTTGATCGCGGTCGTCTCGAGGAGCTTCCTCGCCGCCTCCGTTCCCGGCCCGGGGATCCGAGCGAGCGCGCCGATCACGCTGCCGCGCCTCTCGTCCGTCAGGCTTGCCTGCGCCAGCTCGGAGAGGGTCGCGACACCCGGCTCGCCGGACGCGACGAGGGTGTCGAGCAGCAGGTGCGCCTCCTTCGCGTCCTTCTCCGGAAGCGCGCGGAAGCGGGCCGCGAGCGCCGGACCGGCGGCGGAGGCGCCCGGCCCCATGCGCGCGAGAAGCGCGAGGGCCTCGTCGCGCGCATCCTCGTTGTCCAGGATGCGGAGCACGGGGGGCACGGCCGCCTCCGGGTCGAGATCGAACTCGAGGAACACCTTCAGGAGGTTCGACTGCGAGCTGCGGTAGGGCTTCGCATCCGTGAACCGTTCGGGCGCGCTCGCAAGCGCCTCCATCACCGCGCCGGTCGCACGAGGGCCGATCCGGCGCAGGGCGATTCGGGCCGCGGCGGACGGCATGCCGTGGTCCGCGACGACCTTCTCCGCCAGCTCCCGGGCGGCCGGGGCGGCATCCGGACCGATCCTCGACAGCGCCCAGGCGGCGCGCCAGCGAAGCCCGCCGTCGGAACTCCCGAGCGCGTGGGCAAGCTGCGGCACGGCATCCTTCGCCGCGGGCCCGAGCCCGGCGAGCTTCGCCGCCGCCTCGCGACCGCGGTCCGTCCCGAGCAGCGCGGCAAGCTCGGCGACGTCCTCCGCGCGGACCTCGGCCCCGAGCATCGCGATGAGAAGCACGGCTCCTGCCACGCGCATCGGCGACGCCGATTGTGACAC
>JAKLKT010000169.1 GCA_023150495.1 Planctomycetota bacterium | reverse complement strand
GTCCTTTTGACAGGACTCGCCGCGCGGGCGCGCCTCCGCCGGCGGAATCCCGGGAAATCGGACGCGCAGCTAAACCCTTGTCGGACGGCCTCTTAAGGTACCGGAACGGAAATCGTCCGATAGACTCTAGAAGGATGGCGTCTCGGATCGCGCTCCGGTATGGGGTTCGCTCCGGGATCGCCGTGGCCCCGTGATATTCATGGGAAAACGCCTCGGAGACAGCGATGTTTGACCGCTTCACTGACAGAGCCCGGAAAGTGATGGGACTCGCCCGCCAGGAGGCCCAGCGCTTCAATCACGACTATATCGGCACCGAGCACATCCTCCTCGGCCTCATCCAGGAGGGGAGCGGGGTCGCCGCCGACGTCCTCAAGAACCTCGACGTGGATCCCAAGCGGATCCGCCAGGAGATCGAGAAGCTCGTGTCCCACGGGACCACGATGGTCACGATGGGGCAGCTGCCCTTCACGCCCCGCGCGAAGAAGGTCCTCGAGCTCGCCCTCGAGGAGGCGAGCAACCTCGGCCACAACTACATCGGCACGGAGCACCTGCTCCTCGGCCTCATCCGGGAGCAGGAGGGCATCGCCGCGCAGGTCCTCCAGAACCTCAACGTGCGCCTCGAGGACGTCCGCGAGGAGGTGCTCGAGCTCCTCGGCGCCGAGGTGCAGAACCAGGAGACCGAGGAGGAGGCCGAGCCCGCCCAGCAGCAGAACACGAAGTCGAAGACCCCCGCGCTCGACGCGTTCGGCCGCGACCTGACCGAGCTCGCCCGCGAGAGCAAGCTCGACCCGGTGATCGGGCGCGAGCCCGAGATCGAGCGGGTCATGCAGATCCTCTCGCGCCGCACGAAGAACAACCCGGTCCTCATCGGCGAGGCGGGCGTCGGCAAGACGGCGATCGTCGAGGGTCTCGCGCAGCGCATCATCAAGGGCGAGGTCCCGGAGATCCTCCGCAACAAGCGGATCGTCGTGCTCGACCTCGCGATGATGGTCGCGGGCACGAAGTACCGCGGCCAGTTCGAGGAGCGCATCAAGGCGGTCATGACCGAGGTGCGCCGCTCGAAGAACGTCATCCTCTTCATCGACGAGCTCCACACGCTCGTCGGCGCGGGGGGTGCCGAGGGGGCCATCGACGCGAGCAACGTGCTGAAGCCCGCGCTCTCGCGCGGCGAGGTGCAGTGCATCGGCGCGACGACCCTCGACGAGTACCGGAAGTACATCGAGAAGGACGGCGCTCTCGAGCGCCGCTTCCAGCAGATCCTCGTGGAGCCGCCGAGCAAGGACGAGGCGCTCGCCATCCTCAAGGGGCTCCGCGAGAAGTACGAGGTCCACCACCGCGTGCGCTACACCGACGCGGCGCTCGCCGAGTCGGTCGACCTCTCGTCCCGCTACATCCCCGGCCGCTACCTTCCGGACAAGGCGATCGACGTCATGGACGAGGCCGGCGCGCGCGTCCGCCTCTCCGCGATGACGACCCCGCCCGACCTGAAGGACATCGAGGGCGACATCTCGAAGCTCGACACCGAGAAGGAGGAGGCGGTCGGCAACCAGGACTTCGAGCGCGCCGCGAAGCTGCGCGACCAGGTCTGCAAGCTCCGGAAGCAGAAGGAGTCGCAGCTCAAGGAGTGGCGCGAGAAGAGCCGCGAGATGGACGTCAAGGTCGACGTCGACATCATCCAGGAGACCGTCTCCCGGATGACCGGCATCCCGCTCACGCGGCTCGAGAGCGGCGAGGCGGAGCGGCTCCTCAAGATGGAGGACGAGCTCCACAAGTCGGTCGTCTCGCAGGACGACGCGATCCGCTCGATCGCGAAGGCGGTCCGCCGCGCCCGCGCGGGGCTCAAGGACCCGAAGCGCCCGATGGGCAGCTTCGTGTTCCTCGGCCCGACCGGCGTCGGCAAGACGCACCTCGCGAAGGCGCTCGCGAAGTTCATGTTCGGGGCCGAGGAGTCCCTGATCCAGATCGACATGTCCGAGTACATGGAGAAGCACAACGTCAGCCGGCTCGTCGGCGCCCCGCCGGGCTACGTCGGCTACGAAGAGGGCGGCCAGCTCACCGAGAAGGTCCGGCGCCGCCCGTACAGCGTGGTCCTCTTCGACGAGATCGAGAAGGCCCACCACGACGCCTTCAACATGCTCCTCCAGATCATGGAGGAGGGCCGCCTCACCGACTCCTACGGCCGCCAGATCGACTTCAAGAACACGATCATCATCATGACCTCGAACATCGGGGCGGAGCGGCTCGCGAAGCAGGAGTCGCTCGGCTTCCGCCGCGGCGGCGACGAGGTGACGCACGACAAGATGAAGACGATGCTCAAGGAGGAGCTCGAGAAGCACTTCCGCCCGGAGTTCCTGAACCGGGTCGACGACATCGTCTTCTTCCGCCCGCTCACCCGCGAGGACCTGAAGAGCATCATCGACATCGAGCTCTCCCACGTCCGCGAGCGCATCGGGGCGAAGGGGCACAAGCTCGCCCTCACGGACGCCGCGAAGGAGTTCATCATCGATCAGGGGTACAACCCGGAGTTCGGCGCGCGGCCGCTGCGCCGCGCCGTCGAGCGCCTGGTGGAGGACCCGCTCTCCGAGAACCTCCTCGCCGGCCGCCTGCCCGAGGGCTGCGTGATCCTCGTGGACAAGGCCGAGACCGGCCTCGTCTTCAAGGAGAAGATGCCCGAGCCCGCGCCGGTCGGCTGATCCGGATCCGAACCTCAAGGGCCCGCTCCGGCGGGCCCTTTTTCGTTCGATGGAGGGGGGCGCGGGGGGAGGTAGAGTGTCGGCGTGGCCGATCCCCGCCTCGAGCGCCTGAAGGCCCTCCTCAAGGAACGCGCCGTCAAGTTCGGGGACTTCACGCTCGCGAGCGGCGCGAAGTCCGACGTCTACGTCGACGGCCGCCTCTTCACCCTCTCCGCCGAGGGCGCGGCGCTCCTCGCCGACATGCTCTGGGAGAGGATCGCGCCGCTCAAGCCCGACGCGGTCGGCGGCATGACCATGGGCGCGGATCCCATGGTCGGCGCGATCCTCGACCACGCGGGCCGGCTCGGGGTCCCGCTCGCGGGGTTCCTCGTGCGCAAGGAGCCGAAGGGCCACGGCACGAAGCGCTCGGTCGAGGGCCCGCGCCCCGACAAGCCGCGACCGCGCGTCGTGATCGTCGAGGACACGTTCACGACCGGCGGATCCTCCCTCAAGGCCGCCCACCGCGTCCGCGAGGAGTGGAACGCGGAGGTCCTCGCCGTCTTCGGCCTCGTCGACCGCGAGTCGGGCGCCGCGGAGGCCTTCGCCCGGGAGGGGATCGCCTTCGGGTGCCTCCTACGCCTCGCCGACCTGCGCCCGTAGCCCCGGGTGGCCCCGCCTTGGCGCCGGCCCCCGGAGCCCCCCCGGGACCGCCCCGTAGAATGGTACGGTGCGCTTCGTCGCGCTCCTGCTCCTCGCGACCCTCGCCCTCGCCGACACCGTCCACCTGAAGGGCGGCAAGAAGGTCCACGGCACGGTCGTCGCCCTTGAGCCCGAGGTCGTCGTCAACCCGTTCCGCTCGACGCTCCCCGGCATGACGCTCGGCGTCCAGCGCTTCCCGCGCGACAGGGTGAAGTCGATCGACCGGACGCCCCCGCCCGAGCAGGAGTTCCAGCGGCGCCTGCTCGAGGCGAAGGACGCCGAGGCCGCCCTCGCGCTCGCCGACTGGTGCGCGGCCGAGAAGCTCCGCGAGGAGGAGGAGTGGGCACTCGAGATCGTGCTCCGCCTCGACCCCGCCCACGAGGGCGCGCGGAAGCGCCTCGGCCAGAAGGCGCCGAAGGGGAGCTGGAAGGACGACGTCGCGCTCGCCCGCGAGTACGTCGAGGCGGACGAGAGCGCGCGCGAGACCGTCCTCCTACGCATCCGCCCGCGCGCGAGCTTCCCGTTCGACGAGCGCACGCTCCGCCGCGCGTGGCGCTCCGCGCGCGAGAAGAAGGGCTACCAGAAGGACCGCCCGGTCGCGCTCCGCGCGGACAAGCTCGCGGAGAACGCCCGGTACACCCTGGTCGTCCCGGAGAACTACGATCCTCTCCTGCCGACGCCGCTCGTCGTCGGCCTCCATGGCGGGGGGGCGGGGGGGGCCGACGGGAAGCTCGTCGTCGGCAGCGGCGCCGAGGCGATGAACTTCTACCAGCGGCAGTGCGAGGCGCGCGGCTGGATCTGCGCCTGCCCGACCGCCGCGGAGGCCGGCTGGCGCTCGCGGGCGAACGACGACCTCATCGACGCCATGCTCGAGGAGCTCCTCGCGCTCTACCACATCGACGAGAACCGGATCTACCTCGTCGGCCACTCGATGGGGGGCGGCGGGACGTGGGCGCAGGGATCTAGGCTGCCCGAGACGTGGGCCGCGATCGCGCCCGCGTCGTCGTACGGCGTGGACGGGATCTCCGCGCTCCAGAAGACGCGGACGGGGTTCTACGTCTACCACAGCGACGACGACCCGCGCTGCCCGGTCGGCGAAGTCCGCCCCGCCATGCAGAACCTCCTCGGGAGCGACACGGACTTCGTCTACACCGAGCTGCCGAAGCGCGGCCACGACTTCCCGCAGGAGGTCGTCGACGACATCTTCCGCTTCTTCGACGCGCGGACGCTCGGCCGGAAGCCGAAGTTCAGGCCGCAGGTCCGGCCGCTCTCCTCCTTCGCGCGGAAGGTCTCGCGCGACGAGAAGAAGTACCTGCCGCCGCTCGGCGAGGCGGAGGCGGCCGAGGAGTCGCTCTCGGATCTCCTCAAGGACCTGAGGACCGGCGGCGGCGTCGCGGAGCAGGCCGTGCCGCGGCTCATCGCCTGCGCGGACCCGAAGACGTCTTCCGCCGTCGCGAAGGTCCTGCTCAGGCCCGATGCGGGCGCGGACGTGCGCCGCTACGCAGCGCGCGTGCTCGGCGGGCGGAAGGCGGCGGAGGAGCTCGACACGCTCGGCCGCGTGCTCCTGGTCGAGGAGGAGGCGAATGCGCTCCTCGAGATGCTCGCCGCGGTGGGGGAGATCGGCGACCCCACGGGCGGCGACGCGGTGCTCCGCTTCCTCAGGAAGCGCGGGGAGTACCTCGCGAAACGCACGCAGGGCGGCGTGCTGTCGCACAGCGACTGGGAGACGATCCTGCCGACGATGACGCGCGCGTGCGAGCTCCTCGGCACGTTCGCGCCGCCGAAGGCCGCCGCGCAGATCGCCTCGACGGTGCTCGAGGGCGTCCTGCTCGACGGTCCCGCCGTGCGCTTCGACACCGAGAACCAGCGGCCGCTGCCCTACGCCCAGGCGCTCGCCGAGGCGGCGTGCGGCGCGATCGGCCGCCTCGGAGGCCCCGACGCCGTCCCGGCGCTCGAACGGATGCGGAAGGCGCGGGAGGGCGGCTCCTCCCCGATCCTGCGGCAGGTCTACGGCCCCGTGTCGGACATCAGCGGCTGGGCGCGCGACTCCCGGATCGAGGGCTTCGTGCAGGAGGCGCTCGGGAAGCTCCGGTGAGCCGATGTACAGCCGTTGGCGGGCGCATGTACAACGAACCCCCCTGCCCCCCGAGCGTTCTCAATCCCGGTGGCGCACGCCCTTTGCAGGAGGCCTGATCCCATGAGAAGAGCGGCCGCGATCGCGCTCCTCGCGCTCCTCTGCCCCGCGCAGGAGCCCGCGCAGCCCGCCCCGCCCCCCCCGGCGCAGCCGGAGCCGGTCGACGTCGCGAAGATCCTCCGCACGTCCGAGGAGTTCGCCGCGACCTGCAAGCGATTCCGGATCGCGTGGGAGGACGGCCTCGTGACCGCCGTCGGCGAGATCGCCTACCGCGGCGGCGGTCCGTGCGAGTACCTCGTGAACGTCTCCCCGGCGAAGGCGCACGAGACGATCGTGCTCCTCGACCCCGGTCCGTGGACGTCGAAGCGCCGCCCTTCCGGCGAGCGCATGAGGGGCTACGCGACCTGCCTCAACAACGCGCTCCTCTGCGCGGGCTACAAGCCCGGCAAGCCCTTCCGCTGGGACGAGGAGACCGGCGAGACCTTCCCGCCCGAGGGCGAGGTCGTGCACGTCTACCTCGAGTGGGAGGGCGCGGAGAAGAAGCGGATCCGCTCGCGCATCGAGGACCTGCTCTGGAACTACCGCACGATCGACATCATGCAGCGGGGCAAGCTCGTCTACACCGGCTCGCAGATGATCGACGAGGGCCCGCCCCACCACAAGATGTGGTTCGGCGCCGAGGTGGACCGCCTCGTCGTCGCGTGCTACAGCACGCCGACCGCGCTCATCGACAACACCGAGGAGGGCGCGCCGGAGAACGGCACCTACGAGGCGATCCACGCGCGCGTCCCCGAGATCGGCACGCGCATCACCGTCCTCTTCTCGAGAAAGCCCCTCGGCGACGTGCACGAGTGGACCCCCCTCGAGCTGCCGCAGGAGGTTCTCGACGCCCGCCGCCAGCGCGACGAGGAGAAGAAGAAGGCGGAGGGGCCCGGGGTGGGGAAGTGACGGCCCTCGAGGAATCGCTCCGCCTCGTGCGCCGCGCGCGGCGCCGGCTCGAGGCCGTGCGGCTCCTGAAGGGCGCCTCGCGCGGCGCGCTCGCGGGCGCGGTGCTCGGGCTCCTCGCTCTGCCGTT
>JAKLKT010000168.1 GCA_023150495.1 Planctomycetota bacterium | reverse complement strand
CTCGCGCGGCTCCTAGACGCGCCCGCGGAGCCCGTCGCGCGGTGGCGGCGCATCGCCTCCGCGCTGCCCGCCTTCGCCGCCGCGGCCCTGTCCGGCGCGGCGCTCCTCGGCCTCCCGTTCCCGGGCACCACGCGCGGCGCCCTCTGCCACGTCGTCGCGGTCGAGTTCCTCGTGATCCACTCCTTCCCGTTCCTCTCCATGATCACGCTGCCGCGCGTCCGCACGCGCCGCTGGCGCGCGTACCAGTGGTTCCTCTTCGCGACGTGGTCCTGCCTCTACCTCGGGTTCGCGGGAGAGGGCAGGCACGGGTGGAGCGGCATCCTCGACTTCGCCTCCGGCGCGATCGCCACCTACCTCGGGTTCCTCCTCCGCTGGGGCTCCGGGAACCGCGTCGCCGCGCTCGTGAAGCGCTGGGCCGCCTCCTTCCTGTTCTTCGTCGTCGCGGCCGTGCTCACCGGCGCCCGGGACTTCGGCGACTCGGACGCGACACTCCTCCACGGCGCGCTCTACTTCGCGGCGCTCGGGCTCGCGGAGGCGTGCGGCCTCCACGATCTCGACTGGAGGAACGCGCTCAGGCGCCGGCACGGCCGCCCGCGGGTGCCCGCGGAGCCCGTCGGCCGCTGATCCGGGGGGGCTCCGGGGGCGCGCGGCGGGGCTACAATCGCGCTCCGGCCCCATGAGAACCGGACCCGTCCTGCTCGCGCTCGCCGCCCTTGCCGTCGCCGACGACGACACGGGGCTGCTCGTCGGGAGGATCCTCGCCGCGACGGAGCCGGCGGATCGCAAGAGGCTCGTCGATGCGCTCGTCGCCGCGAAGCCGGACCCGCGCGAGGTCGCGAGGCTCTTCGCGCTCGGGCGCGCGTACGCGGCGGACGTCCCGACCGGCTGGCTCGAGCGGACGGTCACCGGACCGGATGGCAAGGAGCGGGACTACCTGCTCTTCGTGCCGGAGGGCTACGATCCGCTGAAGCGGTACCCGTTGCTCCTCGACCTCCACGGGGGCGTGTCGCGCACCCCCGCTCCCGACCACGCGGCGCTCGCCGACGGGGACGGGGTGGCGGTCTACGCGGCACAGAAGGGCGGATTTCTCCTCGCGATCCCCGCGGGCGAGAAGGGCGCCGAGTGGTGGACGGACGTGGGCATGGGCAACGTCCTCGGCGTGCTCGCGGAGACGAAGCGCCTCTACAGCGTGGACGAGGACCGCGTCTTCGCGGCGGGATTTTCCGACGGCGGCTCCGGGAGCTTCTTCCTCGCGCTCGCGGCGCCGACGCTCTTCGCGGGCGTGATCCCGCTCAACGGGCACATCGGGATCGCCCAGGCGGGCGGCCTCCAGATCCACCTCAGGAACCTCGTCAACGTCCCGATCTACGCGGTGAACACGACCGAGGACCAGCTGTATCCGTCGGCGGCGGTGCGGCCGGCCATGGAGGCCATGAAGGGGCTCGGCGTGCCCCTCACGTGGCGCGAGATCGCGGGCTACGGCCACGACCCGAGCTACGTGCCGGAGGAGATGCCGGCGATCGCGGAGTGGCTCAAGGAACGCCGCCGCGACCCGCACCCGAAGGTCGTCGTCTGGGAGGGTGCCGCGCCGGGCCGCGTCCGGTGGCTCGCGGTGACGGCGCTCGGCGAGCGGAAGGGCGCCGGGTTCCCGGACGTCAACCCGAAGCTCCCGCCGGGGCGCGTGCGCATCGGCGTCCTGATCGACCAGGCGTTCGAGGGGCCGGGCGTGCGCGTGGAAGAGGTGCAGGACGGCTACCCCGCGAGGACGATGGGCCTCGAGCAGGGCGACATCCTCGTCGCGTTCGAAGGCGAGGACATCGGCGACATCACGGACCTCCAGTCCATGCTCCGCGAGAAGAAGTTCGGCGACGCGTTCAAGCTGAGGTTCCAGCGCGGCGCGGAGACGATCGAGAAGGAGGGCAGGTTCCCCGACGAGCGGCCGGAGGACGCGTTCCGCCGCGGGAAGCCCTCCGGCGCGATCCGCGCGGAGGCGAACGAGAACGTCGTCGACGTGCGCGCGGACGGGATCGCCGCGTTCGAGATCTACCTCGGCGAGCCGCTCTTCGACCTCGGGAAACCCGTCGTCGTCAAGGTGAACGGCGAGGTCGTGCACTCGGGCGCCGTCGCACCGGACCTCCGGTTCCTCGTCGAGCAGGCGGCGGCGGACGACGACCGGACGATGATCTACCTCGCTCGGCTGAAGATCGCGTTGGAATAGAGGGGGCCCCGGGGGCCATCCCCCCGGGCCCCCCCGTTTCCAACTGCCGGTGGTAGTCTTTCCGCCCGAGGCCCCGATGAAACGACGCCTTTCCGCCGCCATCTTCCTGCTCTGCTCCCTCGCGCTCGCGGGCGAACCGCAGGAGGAGGCGCTCCAGAAGGCCATCGCCCTCGCGCGGGACCAGGTCTACCCCTGCCTCGTGAACATCGGAGTCGTCTCGCGCGTGTTCCGGCAGGGGCGCGCCGTCCGCTTCCCGTCGGCGGGCAGCGGCGTCATCGTGAGCCCCGCCGGGCACGTGGTGACGAACTTCCACGTCGCCGAGGAGGCGTCGCGGATCACCTGCGTGATGCCCGACGGCGAGCGGATCGACGCCGACGTCGTCTGCCTCGACCCGGCCGCGGACCTCGCGGTGCTGAAGCTGCGGCTCGACTCGCGCGCGGACACGACGAAGCCGCTGCCGTTCGCGGCCATCGGCGACTCGGACACGCTGAAGGTCGGCGACTACGTGATGGCGATGGGCAACCCGCTCTCGCTCTCGAGCAGCGTGACGCTCGGGATCGTCTCGAACACGAGCCGCGTCTTCACGTCGTTCACGGGCACGGACATCGAGCAGCTCGAGATCGGCTCCGGCCAGCTCACGGGCCTCTTCAACGTGTGGATCCAGCACGACGCGCTCATCCAGCCCGGCAACAGCGGCGGGCCGCTCGTGAACATGCAGGGGCAGGTCGTCGGCATCAACACGCGCGGCGGCTCGGGGATGAGCTTCGCGATCCCGAGCACGCTCGTGAAGCGCGTGCTCGCGCAGGCGCTCACGTACGGCGAGGTGCGGCGGGCGTGGATGGGGATCACCGTCGCGCCGGTCTCGAACCTCGACCGGAAGGACGGCGCGCTCCTCGCCTCCGTGCTGCCCGGCAGCGCGGCGGACAAGGCGGGGCTGAAGCCGGGGGACGTGATCCTCGCCGTGGCGGGCGCGCCGGTGCGCGTGACGTCCTTCGAGGAGGTGCCGCCGCTCTATGCGCGGATCGCCGACCTGCCCATCGGCCAGCCTGCGAAGGTGCGCTACGTGCGCGGCGGCGGGACGCTCGAGGCCGACGTGACGCCGACCCAGATGGAGAAGTTCGTCGGCGAGGAGCGCGTCTACATGGACTGGGGCGTGAGCGCGATGGACGTGACGGGGCCGATGGCGTTCGCGCGCCGCTACCCCGACACGCAGGGCGTCGTGATCACGAGCACGCGGCCCGGCTACCCGGCCGAGGTCGCGAAGCCGGCCCTCGAGGACGGCGACGTGGTGATCGAGGTCGGCGGCGAGCCGGTCACGAACGGCGCTGCCTTCCGCGCGGCCGCGGAGAAGCACGCGAAGGAGAAGGCGCTCGGCGTCCGGTTCCGGCGCGGCAAGCACGACATGGTGACCGTCCTCGATCTCTCGGTGAAACCGCCGCGCTCGAATCCGAAGGAGCTTCCGAAGGCGTGGCTCGGCGTGCGGACGCAGGTGCTCACGCCGACCGTCGCGGAGGCGCTCGGGCTCGCGGGCAAGCAGGGGTTCCGCGTCACGTGGGTGCTCAGGGGCACCGAGGCGGAGAAGGCCGGGTTCAAGGCGGGCGACGTGATCACCCATCTCGACGGCGACCCGCTCAAGGCATCGGGCCTGCAGGACGCCGAGATCCTCCGGCGGCGCATCGAGGACATGGACATCGGCGCCGAGGCGGCGTTCAAGGTCGTTCGCGGCAAGGACGAGCTGGAGATCAAGGTCACGCTCGAGGAGACGCCGGAGACCACCGCCGACGCCAAGAAGAGCAAGGACGAGCTCCAGGAGTACGGCGTCCGCGAGCTGACCTACATGGATCTCGTGGAGCGCGACCTGCCCCTCGACTGGAAGGGGCTCGTCGTCTCCGAGGTCACGAGCGGCGGCTGGGCCGACATGGCGGGCCTCCGCGCGGGCGACCTCCTGCTGTCCATCCAGGACACCGAGATCCGCTCGATCAAGGATTTCGACGACGCGATCAAGCGCATCGCGGACGAGCGCCCGAAGCGCGTCAGGATCTTCGTGAAACGCGACCAATCGACCGCATTCGTGTTCGTCCAGCCCGACTGGCCCGCCAAGTAGCGGGCGAGGAGACAGACCATGCGCATCCGTTCCGTTCCCTCCTGCGTAGCCCTCGCCGCCGCGCTCCTCGCGGGCGGCGCCGCGGCGGATGGCCCTCAGGCCAAGCTCATCGAGACGCGAGCCGCGACGGTCGTCACGGTGAAGGCGGCCCTGAAGATCAGCGGCAGCTTCGGGGGCCGTTCGATCGACCAGGAGCGCGAGATGACCGCCTCCGGCGTGGTCGTCGACAGCTGCGGCTTCGTGATGATGAGCTCCGACGCGATCTCCATGCCGCGGTTCGCGCGGATGGGCAACCAGCAGCACGACATCAAGTTCACGCCGACGAACCTCCGCGTCGTCTTCCCCGGCGACGAGACGGAGTACGCGGCGATCCTCGGGGCGACCGACAGCAAGCTCGGGCTCGCCTTCGTGCTGATCCGCGACCTGAAGGGCAGGAACGCGACGGCGCTCGACCTCTCCAACGCGGTCGAGCCGAAGGTCGGCGACACGCTCTACGCGGTCACGCGCCTCGAGCAGGGGTTCGACTACGCGCCCGTGTGCGACGAGGCGAAGGTGATCGGCCATGTGACGAAGCCGCGCGCGATGTGGGTTCTCGGGGGCGGCGGCGCGGACGTGCCGCACCCGCTCTACACGGCCGAGGGCGCGATCGCGGGCATCGTGGTGGTCCAGGAGGGCGTGGGCGACGAGCGTTCGGGCTTCCGCCCCTTCCTGCTGCCGCTGAAGATCGCGACCGGCACGATCGAGCGCGCGCTCAAGACCTCCAAGCAGGCGCTCGAGGAGGCGCCGAAGGAGGAGGAGAAGCCCGCCGAGGAGGGAAAGCCCGAGGAGAAGCCGGCAGAGGAGAAGCCCGCCGAGGGCGCCGAAGGCGGCGGCAAGTAGCCGCGGGGCGCCATCGAGGGGGCCCGGGGGCCGGTCCGCCGGGCGGATGCGATCCACCCGCCCGGCGGCGCCGATCTCAGCCTCCGGCCCTCCGGGACAACCTCAGTCGGTAGATGCTCGTGTCGGCGGTGATGTAGAGGTCTTTCCCGTCGGCGCCGAAGGCGCAGTTGGAAGTCGGGACGCCGAGCACGATCGTGCCCAGGTGCGTCCCGTCGGATGCGAAGACGTACAGCCCGCCGGGGCCGGCGGCGAAGAGGTTCCCCCACCGGTCGAACTTCATCCCGTCGGGCGCGCCGGGCCGCTCCTTCGCCCACGCCTTCGCGTCGGCGAGCACGCGGCCCTCGCCGAGCGTGCCGTCCTCCCGCACCGGGAAGGACATCCACAAGGGCCGCGCGGGATCGGCGTTCGAGACGACGAGATCCCGCCCGTCGGGCGAGAACGCGAGCCCGTTGGGCGCCGAGAGCTCCTTCGTGAGGAGCGTCACCACGCCCTTGCCGTCCACGCGGTAGACGCCGCACCACGGCAGCTCGCGCGCGGGGTCCAGCAACGCCCCCGGCAGTCCGAACGGCGGGTCCGTGAAGTAGAGGTCGCCGTTCGGCCCGAAGGCGAGATCGTTCGGGCTGTTCAGCCGCTTCCCCTCGTACCGGTCCGCGACCACGGCGAACGTCCCGTCGTCCCCGAGCCGCGCGACCCGGCGATCGCCGTGCTGGCAGAGAAGGAGCCGACCCTCCGGGTCGAGCGCGAGGCCGTTCGAGCCCGGCTCGCGCCCCGCGAAGCGCGCGGCGCCCGTGTACCCGCTCGGCTCGAGGAGGAGCTCCGTCCCCGCGCCCTGCCGCCAGGCGAAGACCCCGTTCCGCGGGATGTCGGAGAAGAGGAGGCGGAACCCCTTCGGGTCCCAGACGGGTCCCTCGACCCAGGTGAAGCCGCCCGCGACCTTCTCGACCGTCGAGCCGGGCGGCACGACGGCGTCGAAGCGCGCGTCCGCGCGCTCGATCCGGGGGGGCTCCGGGGGCCGGAAGAGCTCCACGCGCGCGCCGCGCACCCACACGTAGTTCGCGGGCGGGTCCGAGATCGGCCCGTTGATGCCGAACACGGCCACCTGGATCTCCGTGCCCGGCACGGCGTCGTGCGCGAGCAGGACGCGGCGTCGCGCCCTTCGCCTCCCCGGGCACGGTCAGCCGGATCCGGTACCAGCCGAAGCAGACGCGGCCGGTCGAGCGGCGCGCGGACAGGTCCTCGACGACCTCCCACCGGGAATCGTCGAAGTCGCGCCCGCCGGCCTTCGGCTCGACGTCGTACGTGCGGTTCGGCGGGCCGGAGGGCTTGCGGTCGGGGCCGGGCGCGCGGAAGTCCGCCTCGACGATGCGCGCGTCGGCGTAGCGCCACTCCGCGCGCAGCGCCTTCCGTCCCTCCTCCGTCGCGAGGTCGAGGACGGCGAAGGGGCGGCGCCCCGGCTCCTGCGCCGGGGCGACCGTGGCGAGCAGCGCGAGGGCGAGGAAGAGGCCCTTCGTCCTCACGGGACCTTCACCACGAAG
Source organism: Planctomycetota bacterium (assembly GCA_023150495.1). Taxonomy (GTDB): domain Bacteria; phylum Planctomycetota; class PLA2; order PLA2; family PLA2; genus PLA2. The sequence continues at coordinate 374 of JAKLKT010000168.1, read as the reverse complement.
TAGAGGAAGGGCCCTTCGACCTCGCGGAACCAGTGCGGCGTCCCCTTCGGGACGACGATGACGTCGCCTTTCGAGAGGACGTGCGTCTCGCCGCCCTCGATCGAGGGGCCGCGGATCTCGAGGTCGTCCGTCGCCTTGCCGTCGACGACCTTGCCGCCGGTGACGAACGTGGCGGTCCCCTCGAGGACGTGGATCACGTCCGTGTCCCGGAGGTGGACCTCGGCGAGGCCCGGCGCGTCGCGCCCTTCGCCTCCCCGGGCACGGTCAGCCGGATCCGGTACCAGCCGAAGCAGACGCGGCCGGTCGAGCGGCGCGCGGACAGGTCCTCGACGACCTCCCACCGGGAATCGTCGAAGTCGCGCCCGCCGGCCTTC
>JAKLKT010000167.1 GCA_023150495.1 Planctomycetota bacterium | reverse complement strand
CTTGGCGAGGTCGAACGCCTTCCGGAACCTCCCGAGCGCGCGCAGCCGGGCCTGCTTCGCCGCGTCGTACCGCAGGCCGAGCCTCTCCGCGTCCTCGCTCGTCGACTTGACGAGGTCCCGGTCGCGCGGCGGGAGCGCGGCAAGCGCCTGCACCGCGAGCTTCAGGTGCTCGCGGCGCGCCGCGAACGTCGAGGGGCCGGTCGCCGTCGCCGCGGGATCCACGCCCCCGGAGCCCCCCGACGCATGGCACGCTCCGTCGACCGCGACTTCCGCCGCTTCCCGTTCCTCGACGTCCGCGATCCCTTCGAGACCTGACGGGAATCCGCCCGCGGCGGGTATTCCTAGGACGGATGACCGAGCCGTCGGCCGAAGCCCTCCTCCAGCACGCCGGGTTCCTCCGCGCGCTCGCGAGGAGCCTGCTCCTCGACGATGGGCAGGCCGAGGACGTCGTCCAGGAGGCGTACCTCGCCGCGGTCCGCCGGCCGCCCCCCGCCACGGGCGCGCGGAGCTGGCTCGCCGCGGTCACGCGGAACCTCGCGCTCAAGAGGCTCAGGAGCGAGACGCGCGTCCGCCATCGCGATGCCATTGCCGCGCGCCCCGACGCGCAGCCGGCGACAGGCGACGTGGTCGCGAAGCTCGAGCTCCACCGCCTGCTTGTCGATGCCGTGCAGCGCCTCGACGAGCCCTACCGCTCCGCGATCGTCCACCGCTACTTCGAGGAGCGCCCGCCGCGCGACATCGCGAAGGACCTCGGCATCCCCGTCCGCGCCGTCGAGACGCGCCTCCGCCGGGCGCTCGAGCGCCTTCGCGAGGACCTCGACGCGGCCCACATGGGCGACCGCCGCGCGTGGTCGCTCCCCCTCCTCGCGCTCCTCCCCCTTCCCCGCACCACGGTCCCCGCAACCCTGCTAGGAGTCCTCATGGGCAAGACGCAACTCGCCATCGCGGGCGCGGTCGCCGCGCTCTGCTTCGTCGCCGGCTGGTCGCTCAAGGACGGCGGCGAACGCACGCCGCGCGCCGCGCGCGAGGCCGCCGCCGCCGTTCCCGATCCGGAGACCGAGCGGCTGAAGCAGGAGCTCGCATCCGAGCGCGCGCTGCGGCTCGAGGCCGAGGAGAAGCTGCGCAGGGCCTCCGCGCAGGAGGAAGTGGGGGGGCTCCGGGGGCCGGGGATCCCCGCGGAAGAGACCGCGAAGGGCCCGCGCTTCCTCTTCCCCGAGCACGAGAAGGTGCTCGGCGAGATCGACTGGGGGCAGGTCGGGACTTCCACGGCGAAGCTCGCGCCGCTCCTCGTGGAGCTCATCGACACGCTCGAGAAGACGGGCGACATCCCGCCGACGCTCATCGGCGAGATCCAGAAGTGGAACTCGCAGCTCGTCACCGTCGCGCTGCAGGTCCAGGCGGCGGGGCTCCCCGGCCACGGGATCAACGGCTCGTTCACGCACCCGGCCGTGGACGTGAACGTGATCCACGCGACGCTCAGGGCGGGCGGCCACGCGCTCTCCGCGGAGCAGGAGGAGCGCCTCGGCGAGATCGGGCGGCGCTACGCGGACGAGGAGGCGCGCCGCGCCGCGTCCTACCCGGAGGGCACGCTCGAGCTCCGGAAGATCGCCGAGGAGTCGGCGACGAAGGACCGCTTCTACGCCGAGGTGGACGCCGTCCTGAACGACGGGCAGCGCGACTTCCTCCACCCGGAGAGCGTGCGCGGCATGACGCAGCTCGACCTCTTCTCGTCGGGCATCATGACCTACATGGAGATCCGGCCGCTCGACGTGAAGGACCGCGAGGCCGCCGTGAAGCAGGTGACCGAGAAGCACTTCGAGAAGCTCGGCCTCGATCCCGCGTCGCGGCCGGTCGTCGAGCAGCTCGTCCGGCGCTGGGCGGACCGCGTCGCCGAGGCGGGACTCGACGCGCCCCGCGAGAAGAACGTCAAGATGCCGCTGCTCACGCGTGCCGAGCGGGTCCGCAAGGCCGCGCAGCTCCAGCTCGAGCTCTGGGACGAGCTCCAGCGCCGCGTGCCGATGACCGACGAGCAGAGGAAGAAGCTCGTCGCCGAGACGAACATCATGGTCCCGTTCCGCTGACGGCCCCGCCGGTCCCCCGGAGCCCCCCCGAATCCCCTCCCGGCGTAGAATCGCACCGGGATGGGCCGCGCGATTTTCCTCGGGCTCTGCCTCGCCGCAGCGGCCTTCGCCTCGGCCGAGGAGCGTGCCGCCGAGGCGAAGGCGCTCTTCGATGACGGGCGCTACGACGAGGCGCTCGCCGCCTGGACCGACGTGCTGAAGACCTGCCGCGCGCACGCGGCCGTGACCTCGGGCGACGCGCACTGGTACGCGGCGCAGTGCCACGCGCGGCTCGGCCGGACGCAGGAGGCCGCGGACCTGCTTGCGGCGTACGTGAAGGCGCACCCCGAGGGCGCCGGCGAGTTCCGCGCGCAGCGGGCGATCTTCGATCTCTGGGTCGAAGCGGGCGACGCCGCGCGCGCGCAGGCGGCGGGCGCCGTGCTCCTGCGCAAGTACCCCGACGCCAAGGGGTGCTACGCCGTCCTGCGCACGTTCCTCGAGAGCGGCTGGAAGCCGCCGAAGCTCGCGACATCATACGACGCGCTGTCGTACTGGACGTTCGACCGCACCGACGGCCGCAAGGACCCCGACCTCCGGCTCGCCTTCCTCGACCTGCTCGAGAAGCTCCACCCGCGGGAGCCGGCGGTGAAGGAGGGCGGCACGCTCTACTCCCGCGCATGGTGCCACCTGAAGGCGGGCCGGTACCGGGAGGCGATCGACCACTGCGAGACCTACCTCCGGAAGTTCCCGGCGGGGAAGTCGGAGGATCTCGTGCGCGGAACGGCGGCCGAGGCGCTCCTCCGGCTCGATCCGCCGGACGCGGCCAAGGCGCAGAAGCACCTCGGTGCGATCCTCGCCGACCCGAAGGCGCGCAACCGCGAGGAGGCGGAACGGCTCATGGTGGCCGCGCGCTCGGGGGGGCCCACGGTGCAGCTCTCGGTGGGGCTTCCGAGGGCGGAGGGGCTCGGCCGCACCGTCCTGCTCACGAGCCTCGCGGCGGGCGACGCGCGGCTCCGCGCGCTCGAGGGATGGAGGGGGGCGCGGGGGGCGGAAGTCGTGCGATTCCCGGGCGCGGATGTCCGGGAGGCCGCGAAGGAGCTTGCGCGGATCGGCCCCGAGTTCGTCGCGGTCGCGGTCCCGCCGACGGTCGTCGACATCAACTTCCACTTCGAGATGCTCGAGCTCTGCAGGGACCTCGACGAGGACCCGATGCCGGACTTCCACTTCGGCTACCTTTGCGCGCGCGACGCCAGGGATCTCGCGGCCTTTGCGGCCCGCATCCTGGAGAAGGAGGCGCGCGGCGGCATCGAGGCGCGCGAGACCGTGGACCTCCGGCAGACGGAGGTGGTCGCGGGCCTCGACCTGATCTTCCACCTCTGCCACGGCCAGGCGTGGTGCGTCGAGGGGATGCTCACGGGCGAGGAGATCGCGCAGCTGTCGCTGCCGAAGGCGCCGGTCGTCTTCTCGGGCGCGTGCTTCAACGGCGTCCTCTCGCGGAGCTGGCACGACAGCGCGCTGAAGCTCGCCTTCCTGCCGCCGAAGGAGATCGAGCCGAAGCGGCTCGTCTCGCTCGCGTGGGTGCACGCGGGCGCCTCCGCGCTCCTCGCGGCGCTCGAGGGGGACCGCGGCGAGATGGCTGCGGCCGAATGGGAGTACTTCCGCTCCACCGCGGCGCCGCTCGGCGAGGTCGTCGGCCTCGAGTACCGGCTCGCCTTCACGAGCCTCCCGGAGACGTTTCCGAGCTTCCCTCGCTACGTGCCCGGTCGCGCGAAGCGCACGGGCTTCTACGACGTGATGCTGCGCGGCATGGTCTCGCGGCTCCTGCTCTCGGACCCGGGCTTCCGCCCCCTCAGGGAGCCGCTCGCCGCGCCCGTCACGCCCGCCTCCGCCGCCCGCGACGAGGCGACGGGCGCGGTGACCGTCACGGTCGAGGCCGGCGGAGCGCGCACGGGCTATGTGCCTTTCACGTTCATCAACGTCCTCCCGAAGAGCGGCCGGGGCGCCTTCGACCGGCGCCTCTACGCGCGCGTCGAGCTTCCGGGCGACCCCGCCGTGCGGTACGGCCCGCCCGCGGTCCGCGCGGAGCTGGAAGGCGCCGAGATCCCGCTCACGCGCCATCACGTGAAGCACGAGGTGTGGGGCGGACGGCGGTTCGTGAACGTGCAGGCGGAGTCCGAGGACGGCCGCCTCGCGCGGCCGGGCGCGAGGGCGACGTTCGTGCTCCCCGCGGCGGAGTGACTCATTGCGCCCCCGATCGAGTGCTCGGGGGTTCCCGTAGGATGTCCCTCCCGATGCTCGCCCTGAAGTCCGTCGGCAGCCCGGCCCTCTGGGCCGGCTTCGTCGGCCTCATCCTCGTCTTCCTCGCGCTCGATCTCTTCGTCTTCCACCGGAAGGCGCATGCGGTGTCGATGCGGGAGGCGCTCGTCTGGAGCGTCGTCTGGGTCGTCATCGCGATGCTCTTCGCGGGGTTCGTCTACCTGGAGTTCGGCGGCACGAGGGCCGTCGAGTTCGTGACGGGGTACCTGATCGAGAAGTCCCTCTCGGTCGACAACCTCTTCGTCTTCGTCCTCATCTTCACGGCCTTCAAGATCCCGGCCGTCTACCAGCACCGCGTGCTCTTCTGGGGCATCCTGTCGGCGCTCGTCCTGCGCGCCGCGATGATCCTCGGCGGCGCCGTCCTCCTCGAGAGGTTCCACTGGCTGATGTACGTGTTCGGGGGCTTCCTCGTCCTCACGGGACTCAAGATGGCCTGGCAGAAGGAGCGCGAGGTGAGGCTCGAGGACAAGCTCGCGTTCCGGGTGCTCGCGCGCCTGATCCCCGCGACGAACACGCTCGACGGTTCGCGCTTCATCATCAAGCGGGACGGCCGGCACTACGCGACGCCGCTCCTCTTCACGCTGCTGCTCGTGGAGGTGACCGACGTCATCTTCGCCGTGGACTCGATCCCGGCGATCTTCGCGGTGACGATGGACCCCTTCATCGTCTTCACGTCGAACATCTTCGCGATCCTCGGGCTCCGCTCGCTCTACTTCCTGCTCGCCGGCGCCGCGGACCGGTTCCACTACTTGAAGCTCGGCCTCGCGGTCGTGCTCGTGTTCATCGGCGGGAAGATGATCTACGTGCTGCTCTTCGGCGCGAAGTTCCCCGCCTACATCTCGCTCGGCGTGGTGGGCATCGTCCTCGCCACCGCGATCGGCTTCTCCCTCGCCCGGAAGTGATCTTTTCCGGCCGCCGCGGGCGCAAGTCCCGCGCCGGCAACTCCTTGCGACGGCCGGGTGCGGCATGCGTGCCGCAGGACCGTCAGGAAACCTTACGCCCGCTTGCGGGCCGTCACGTCCACGCTGGTCATGAAGTCGGCGGCCGTCGTGCCCGCGGGCAGCGCCTCCGCGATCCTCCGGTAGAGCGGGTCCTCGAAGTGCGCGAGGGACGCGACGTACTCGGGCTTCGGCGTGAGCTTCACCTCGACGAGGCCCGCCGCCTCGACCATCGCCCCGTACTCGTCGAGCATCACCGCGCCCGCCACGCAGCCCACGAGCGCCTCGAGCATGTCCTTCACGGCGAAGGGCAGCGGCCGCAGCAGCGCGATGTCGGACGCCGCGATCCTCCCGCCGGGCTTGAGGACGCGCGCGATCTCGCGCCACACCCGCGGCTTCTCGGGCGACAGGTTGATCACGCAGTTCGAGATCACCACGTCGATGCTCGCATCGGCGACGGGGAGGTTCTCGATCTCGCCGAGCCGGAACTCGACGTTGTCGAGCCCCGTCGTCTCCCGGTAGCTCCCGAGGTTCCTCCGGGCGCGCGCGAGCATCTCCTGGGTCATGTCCACGCCGATCACGCGGCCCTTCGCCCCGACCTTCGGCCCGGCGACGAAGCAGTCGAACCCGCCCCCGCTGCCGAGGTCGAGGACGACCTGCCCCGGCCGGAGCGCCGCGATCGCCGTCGGGTTGCCGCACGAGAGGCCGAGGTTGCTGCCCTCGGGCAGCGCGCGCAGCTCCTCCGCCGAGTAGCCGATCTTCGATGCGAGCTCCTCGGCGGACATCGTGGTCCCGCAGCCGGACGGCCCGCAGCAGCCCCCTGCCCCCGGATCCCCCTGACCCAACTTGCCGTACGCCTCGCGCACGACATCGCGGACCTCGTCGCCCCCGCAGCACGTCGGGCCGCAGCAGGCCTTCTTCTCCTCGCTCATCGTTCACTCCTTGTAGCAGCAGTTCGCGACCTCGTTCAGGTCCTTCCCGCGGATGCAGCACACGCGGCGTGCATCCTCCGCGATCGCCTTCTCGCCCTTGAGGCTCCGCCGCGCCCAGCGCAGCGCCGCGCGCGCGGCGGGCGTGGCCCCCGAGAGCCGGTAGTAGATCCACTTGCCCTCCCGCCGGCGCGCCACGAGCGCCGCGTGGCCGAGCACGCTCATGTGCTTGGACACGGTCGAAGGGGACAGCTTGAGCAGGTCCACGACCTGACAGAGGCAGAGCTCGCCTCCCTCGAGCGAGAGCAGCGCGCGCACGCGCGTCTCGTCGGAGAGGGCCTTGGCGATCGCGAGGAA
>JAKLKT010000166.1:6644-9198 GCA_023150495.1 Planctomycetota bacterium | reverse complement strand
GGCGAGGTCGAACGCCGCGAGCACGTAGCCCACGACCGTGCGCCGCGCGACGGCCCCCTCCGGGTGCACCGGAAGGACGAGCGCGATGTCGGCCGCGTTCCGGTCCGCCCCCGTGACCGGGTCGCGCGGCAGCGCCATGGCCTCGCCGCTCGCCCGCGCCGCCTCGAGCGCCAGCGCGACGGTGCCCTCGGAGGCGACGTCGAAGCCGAGGATGTCGCCTTCGGGAGCCGGGTGCACGTAGGCGAGGGGGTAGTAGTGCTGGCGATCGGTCGCCGCGACCAGCATGCCGTCCGCGCCGCGCTCGCGGACGGCGAAGGCCGGGAGCCCCTCCGTCCGCACGCGGTCCTCCCACGGGCGCCGCTCGTACTGCGTGACGAGCGGGATCCACGCCACGCGCTCGAGGCCGCGGCGGAGCGAGCCGCGCGCGAGCTCCCCGAACCGGTCGCGGTTGAGCGTTCCGTGGCTCTCGCCGAGCACGGCCGCGAGCGACTCCGCGTGCGCGAGCTGGCGGTCGACCATGCCCTGGAGCTCCGCGATGCGCGATGTCGCGAGCTCCCTGAACTCCGCCTCGCCGAGCCGCTCCTCGATCCCGAGCACGAGCAGGTAGGTCGCGATCGTGAGGAGGAGGCCGGCGGTCGGGAGGACGGCCATCGCGAGGCCGCTCCCGGGCTCGGCCGCGCGTTCGCGGAGGAGCGCGAGGAACCGACGGAGGCGCGTCATGGGCGCGCGGCTCAGCCGGCGAGCAGCTCCTCGAGGACGGGCGCGAGCCGTGCCGCTTCCTCCTCGACGCGCGCGAAGGCGGTGGCGGCGGCCTCGAGGTCGCCCGATCGCGCGTGGGTCTCGGCCTCCTTGGCGGCGGCGGCGAGCGCCTGGGCCCCGAGGACCGACACGGACCCCTTGAGCGTGTGGGCGGCGCGGCGCGCGGCATCGGCGTCGCCGGCGCGGATCGCGGCGCCGAGCTCCTCGATCATGCGGGGGCAGTCCTCGACGAAGATCCCGACGATCTCGCGGAGGAGGTCGTCGTCGCCGCCGGTCGCCTCCATGGCCTGGGCGCGGTCGAAGACCTCGGGGCTCGCCGTCTGCCTCTCGTGCACGTTCCCTTCCCTTTCCCGTCGTTCCCGCGGGGAGCGAAAAGCCCGGCGGGGGGCCGCCGAGCGCTAACTCCTTGTCGTCCAACGGGAAGGGGGGCTTTAGACGGCCCGGCGGGGGGATGGGGAGGGGCTCCGGGGAGGGGGTCGAAGCCGCCCTCTGAGCCGGATTCGCCCGGGCCCGTAAGCCGTCGCCGTTCTGGCCACCGACAGGGATGGGCCGGCTCGCGGCTCGCGTGCGGGCCGGCCGCTCACTTGCCGGTCGTCGGGGCCGGGACGGCACCCTCGAACGCCGTCCTCAGATCGAAGGGCTCGACCCTCCGCTCGCCGGGTCGCAGCGCGAGCGGGCGCCGCTCGGGGACGAGGTAGGTCTCCGGGATGGGGAGGGCGCAGAGGTCGATGCGGACGGCTGCCGGCACGTCGATGGCGTAGCGGCCGTTGACGCTCGTCCAGGTCTCCGCGAGGACCCGCCCGCCCGCCTCCGCGGTGATGCGCACGTTCCAGACGGTGCCGTAGCGCCCCGTGACCGTGCCTGTGACGGTGGCCATGTCGCTCCGCGCGTCCTCGGGCGCAAGCAGCCGCTCGAGGAACACCACCCCGCAATCGGTGCGCGGACACCGCTTCTCGAGGTGCCCCTCGGCGCCGACGAGCAGGGTCCATCCGTCCGGATTGGCGGGATCCGGATGCGACGCCTGCCAGGCGAGCCGGCCGTTCCTGCCCTCGACCGATGCGAAGACCTCGCCGTCGGGCTTCACGACCTTGGTCGTGAACGACCCGATGGGCTCTCCCGTGCCGACCTCGAGCACGGTCAGGTCTAAGGATAGCAGGCGTCGCAGGGGGACGACGACGCCCGCATCGCCGCCGCGGAAGGCCACCGGTTGCTCGAGTGCCCATCCGAGCGCCGAGACCTCGAGACGGTAGGGGACATCCGACTCGAGCCCGAAGAACACGAATCTCGTCCCGTTGACGGCTGCGCTCCTGCTTTGGCCCGGCCCCTCCGCATCCTCGCGCACGGCGCGAAGACCGACGGCGGGTTCCGGCCCGCCTCCCTGGAGGATGCCCTCGGTCGCGCGGATGGTCCTCAGATCGAAGGGCTCGACCCTCCGCTCGCCGGGTCGCAGCGCGAGCGGGCGCCGCTCGGGGACGAGGTAGGTTTCCGGGATGGGGAGGGCGCAGAGGTCGATGCGGATGGCCGCCGGCACGTCGATGGCGTAGTAGCCGTTGACGCTCGTCCAGGTCTCCGCGAGGACCCGCCCGCCCGATTCCGCGGTGATGCGTACGTTCCAGACGGTCCCGTACCGTCCCGTGACCGTGCCGCAGACGCGCGCCATGTCGTTGCGCTCCTCGTCGTGCGCGCGTCGCAGCAGGAGGATGCCGCCGACCGCGAGAGCCGCGGCGACCGGGACCGCGAGGAGGACCGCGCGTCGCATGACTGCGATCGAGATCCTACCCCCGCATGGGGAGGC
>JAKLKT010000166.1:0-6614 GCA_023150495.1 Planctomycetota bacterium | reverse complement strand
CCGCGCTCCCGCGTCTTTGGTGGAGGCGCCGGGAATCGAACCCGGGTCCCAAGGCGCTTCCGCGCGCGCCCCTACGTGCGTAGCCGACCGACTTGCATCATCCTCCCGGCGGCCGTGTCGGCCCGGCCCCCCCGGGATTCGCCGGATGGTCTTTCCGCTTCCCTACCCGGCGATCGGGAGGCGGGCAGCCCGTCTTAAGGTGGCCGCGGAGGCGTCACGGGCGGGACCCCGTCCGGGCCAGGCGGTCATTTAGGCCGCCAGAGCGTAGTTGCTGTTGGCAACTGTCGTTTCCCAGGGTTTTACGAGGCCACCTGGAACCTCGGCACGCAGCAACGCGCGGATGGCGTCCGGTCGAAGCCGTTCGCCCCCGTGTCCGGGGATTATACCGCAGGCCCTTGGATCGGTTCGCCGGGCCGTCGGCCCGCCGTGTAGCCTTATGCCCCGTGCTGCTCCTCGAACGGCTCAGGTCCCCGGAGCCCCTTCTCGCCCTGGAACTCAGGCCCCCGCGCGCGGCCATGGCCCACGGCATGACCATGGACGCGTGGATGGGCATGCACCGCGCCGTCCGGCGCCTCGTCGCCATGGACACCGCGCTCTTCCTCACCGACAGCGCGCTCGGGGACCGGGAGGAGGAGAACGTCCACCACCTCGCGAGCAACCTCGACGAGGACGTGCCGTTCGGCCGGATCTGCCCCTTCCTCACGACGAAGCACACGCTCGAGTACTGCCTCTGGTTCGCCGACCGCGCCGCGGCGCGCGGCCACGCCGCGCTCGCGGTCGTCGGCGGCGACCGGACCACGGGCCCCGCGCGCTGCCTCCCGCACGCCCACCTGCTGCGGCAGAGGATCAAGGCGCGGCACAGGGATCTCGCGCTCGGCGGCTGGGCGAACCCGGCGCGCGACGCCACCGCGCAGGTGGGCTACCTCCTCGACCCGGGCGCCGCGGCCGACTTCTACCTGACGCAGATCGTCTCGCACCATGCCTTGGAGCCGGTCGAGGCCTTCGTGCGCGAGGGGGAGCGGGGGGGCCTCGCGCTGCCGGGCGTCTTCGGCGTCTTCTACTACCGGAGCGCGAATCCGAAGACGCTCGCGACGCTCGCGAAGTTCCTGCCGGTGCCCGTGGAGGCGGTCGCGCGCGACTTCGCGAACGGGCTCACGCCCGACGAGATCTGCGCGCGCACGATCCGCGCGCTCAGGGACATCGGCGTCTCGCGCGTCTACGTGAGCAACCTGCGCCCGGACGACGCGCCCGAGCGCCTCGCGGCGATCCGCTCCCTCCTCTAACGCGCGACGGCGCGAGCGGTTCGAAACGGGTTCCCCGCGCCCCTCCCCTTCGAACCGGCCGAGGCCGTTCGCGTTGCCAAGGGAATGCGGCACCTTCTCGCGCTCGCGCTCCTCTCGGCACCCGTCCTCGCCAACGGCACGATCGAGGTCCGCGGCGGCCACGGCTCGGTCGCGCTCACGCGCCACTCCGTCCGGGGCGTGATCCGCGACCAGCTCGCGGAGGTCACCGTCGAGCAGGCGTTCGTCTCGCGCGCGCCCGGGCGCGTCGAGGGCGTCTACGTCTTCCCCCTGCCGCCCGGCGCCTCGGTTGCCGCGTTCGAGATGACGAACGACGGGAAGACGATGAAGGGCGAGATCGTCGAGCGCGACAAGGCGCGGCGCATCTACGAGTCGATCGTCAGCCGGAAGCAGGACCCGGCGCTCCTCGAGAAGATCGGCGACGAGACCTTCCGCGCTCGCGTCTTCCCGATCGATCCGGAGAAGGAGGTCTCGATCTGCCTCACCTACCAGCAGCTCCTCGACGACCACGACGGCCTCGTGGAGCTCCGCTACCCGCTCGCGCGGGAGCGCCTCGGCGCGGGCGAGGTCGCGGCGATCGACCTGCGGTTCGAGATCGAGAGCTCCGCGGACCTCGTCTCGGTCGCGTCGCCGTCGCACGACGTGAAGGTCGAGAAGGACGGCGCGCGCCGCGCGTTCGCCGCCTGCACGGGCGGCGCGGGCGCGCAGGCGAAGGATCTCCTCCTCCGCGTCCAGCGCGACCCGAAGGCGATCGGCTTCACGCTCATGGGCGACGCGGACACGAAGACCTTCCTCGCGATCCTCTCGCCGCCGACGCGGCTCCCGGACGCGGAGATCCCGCCGCGGGACCTCGTCTACGTCGTGGACACGAGCGGCTCGATGAACGGCGACAAGATGAAGCAGGCGAAGCGCGCGCTGAAGCACGGCATCTCGCTCCTCCGCGAGCGCGACCGGTTCCGGATCCTCGCGTTCTCGACCGAGGTCAACCCGTTCCACGAGGGTTGGCTCGAGGCCACCCTCATGAACAAGGAGGGCGCGCTCAACTGGATCGAGCGGCTCGACGCGAACGGCGGCACGGCGATCGACGAGGCGCTCAGGAGCGCGCTCGCGTCGGGGGACCCCGGGCGGCTCACGATCGTGGTCTTCCTCACGGACGGCCTGCCGACGGTGGGCGAGGTGGACCCGAAGGCGATCGTCGCGAACGTGAAGGCGAGAAACACCGCGGCGATGCGCGTCTTCTGCTTCGGCGTCGGGTTCGACCAGGGCGTCCCCTTCCTCGACGGCATCGCGGAAGCGACACGCGCGTCGCGCGAGTACGTGACCGAGGGAGAGGACCTGGAGGCGGCGCTCGTGAGGTTCTTCGACCGGGTCCAGCACCCGGCGCTCACCGACCTCGTGATGGAGTGGGGCTCCGGGGCGAGGGAGACCTACCCGCACCCGCTGCCGGACCTTTTCGCGGGCGACCGGCTCGTGATCGCGGGCCGCTACGAGACGCCGGGGCCCTGCCTCGCACGGCTCCGGGGCGTGCGGCTCGGGAAGCCCGTGGATCTCGTCTACGAGGGGACGCTGCCGGAGAAGGGCGGCGTGCCCGCGGTCGCTCGCCTCTGGGCGCAGCGGAAGATCGACTTCCTCCTCGGCGAGATCGAGCGCAACGGCATGAACAAGGAGCTCAAGGACGCGATCGTGTCGCTCGCGACGAAGCACCACATCGTGACGCCCTATACGGCGGGCCTCGTGGTCGAGGACGAGCCCGTGCGACCGCGCGAGACCGTGATGGGGGAGCGGATCGAGGCGGAGGAGATCTCCGACCGCAACGAGGTGGACACGGACAGCGAGTTCGACGAGGGCATCGGCGGGAACGACGGGCTCTCCGATGCTCCCTTCACCGGCCCCAGGACGAACAGCGCGATCGGCCTCGGCGGCGGCGCGGGCGGCGGGAGGCGCGGGCGCGGCGGGAAGCGCAACCTCAGGGCCGGCGGCGGCAGCGGCCTCACGGAGAACTCGGTGGAGCTCTCCCTCCAATGGCTCTCCGCGAGGCAGGACGGGGCGACGGGCGCGATCGGCGGCGTCGAGGAGACCTCCCTCGCTCTCCTCGCGTTCCTCGGGGCCGGCTACACGGACCGCGGCTCCGCGACGGAGAACAAGTACGCGAAGTGCGTCCGCGCGAGCCTCCGCTTCCTGATCGAGGCGCAGGACGAGGGCGGGTGCTTCGCCGACCGGAAGCAGCCGGGCTGGCTCCGTGCGCACACGGCGGCGACACAGGCGATGTGCGAGGCCTTCTGGATGACCCGGAACCCGCGCTACAAGGGGCCGGCGCAGGGGGGCCTCGACCTCCTCGCGGCCGCGCGGACCCGCTCGGGATGCTGGAGCGACGGGACGAGGGACGACGGGGACGACGTCCTCGCCACGGTCTCCGCGGCGCTCGCGATGAAGAGCGGGAAGTTCGCGGGGCTCGGGGTCGATCCCGACGCGTTCGGGGCGACGCGCACGCTCCTCGAGAGACGGGAGGGCTCGCTCTCGCCGGTCGAGCAGGCGGCGGCGCTCGTGGGCCGGGTCCTCCTCGGCGAGGACCCGAGGGGCTCGGAGGCGATCCGGTCGCTCGCGGACGCGCTGCTCGCGCGCCTGCCGGCGTGGAGCGACGCCACCGCGCCGCCCGTGGACCTCTGGTACTTCGGCACCCTCGGCATCTTCCAGGCGGGCGGCGCGCACTGGCGGAAGTGGAACGATGCGATGGTCATGGCGATCGTGAAGAGCCAGCATCCGAAGGAGGCGGCCGACCTCGCCGGCGCGTGGACGCGGGCGGGCGCTCCGCTTCCGGTCGCGGACCAGGCGAAGCTCGCGATGTGCCTCGAGGTCTACTATCGCTACGACAGGGTCTTCGGGGTGAGGTGAGGGGGCTCCGGGGGCCGGAGGGCCTACTTGGCCTCGGCCTCCCCGCCCTCCTCCTCCTCGCACGGGTAGAGCGCCGCGAGGTCGACGACTCCCTCGAGGAGCGACTCCGGGGTCTCGCCCTTCGCGGCGCACTCCGCGGTGAGCGTCGCACCCTCGACCGACACCGCAAGCGAGGCGACGAACGCCTTCACGCGGGCGACGGCCTCGGGCCTCGCCTCGCGGAGCTCCACGGGCTTCAAGTCGAGACCCTTCCACCTCTCCATCTCGCCCTTCGCGGCCGCGGCGGCCGCCGCGTCCTTGAAGCGGGCCTCGCAGCGCACGCTGACGCCGCCGTCGAACGACGCCCGGAGGGTCAGCGCCTCGACGCCCTTCACCGGCAGCCGATCCGCGAACGGCACCTTGCGGCAATGGATCCAGATCGCGTCGTCGCCGCCGCAGCCGAGCTTCGCGAGGTCCGCGGGGATCCCGCCCCCGGCTGCAGGCGCGGGGTAGTTGCGCGACACCACAAGACGGTCGGGCGCGACCGTCACGTCGACGTCCGCGAACTGCGCCGACGCCGCACCCTCGCCGGCCGTGCCTGGCTTGACGCCGCTCGCCTCGCATCCCGCCTTGAAGCGGTCCACCTCGAACAGCCCCTCGCAGCGAAGGAGAGCTCTTGCGAACGAGAGATCGGCGCCAACGTCGGGGTCGAAGCGCAGGGCGAGGACGGTGCGATGGACCCGCGCGTTGCCGAACCGCCGCGCGAGCTCATAGAACCCTTCGCTCTCGCGGTCCATGATCCACTGGGCGGCGCACATGTCCGCGGGGGTGACGGCTGCGCCGACGCGCGCGATCGTTTGCCGTGCGCTGCGTATTCCCCAGGTGCGATGGTGTCGCCAGACGTCACGCCACGGCGGGACGCGCCGCTGGTCGATGACGACGAGGACCCCGGCATCGGCCGGGATCCCGTCGAGCGGCGGGAGATCGACCGCAGGCGCATTCAGGCCGTCGAGCATCGCCGCGATCTCCTCCGCCGCGAGCCGCGTGATGGGATCGACGCTATCGGCATCGGCCATGTCCTTCAGCATCGGTGCCGCATCCTTGAGGCCACGCGCCCCGAGGACGCGCCAGCCGAGGAGGACATCGAGGAACGCCCTCCGCAAAGCCGGGTCGGCCCGGCTCTTCGCCATCCAGTCCGACGAGATGCTCATGAGGAGCAACTCGTCGAAGAGCATCTGGTTGGTCTTCTTCAGGTGCCGCTCGGGATCGCAGAGAGACGCGAGATCGCTCCTACCCGGCACGACGAGGAGCGCCCACGCCTGCCAGCACATGTCCTCGAAGCACGCGCCGGGCGCCGCGTCGAACACCCGGAAGGGCGTGAGCTTCCTGCCGCCCATCCCGTCGGGCGCCTCCGGGTCCGGCCACCCCATGAGCTCGCCGTCCTCGCCGACGATCCAGACGGTCTCGTGGAGCTCGTCCTGGGCGGAGGCCGCGAAGACGAGAGCGAGAAGCATGGCGGCAGCGCGCATCACCTCACCTCCAGGGCGCGGGCGACGTCGCCGTCGGGCGCGGCGACGAGGATGCCCTGCACCAGCGGCTTCACCGCCGCGCAGAGCTCGCGCGCGATCCTCAGACCTTCCGCCTCCTCCTCCCCGCGCCCCTCCGCCTCCGTCATCCGGCGCACGAGCGCCTTCGGCACGGGAACGTCCGCCATCTGCTGCTCGAAGAACTCCGCCTCCCGCGCCGTCCGCAGAGGCCAGATCGTCGCGATGACCGGCAGCCGCGGCCCCTCCCGCAGCGCCGACGCGAACGCGTCCGGGTCGAACACCGGCGCCGTCACCGCGAACTCCGCGCCCGCCTCGACCTTCCACCGCATCCGCGACAGCTCGCGCGCCCGGTCCGGCGCCGTCGCGTCGAGCCGTACGCCTATATGGAACCGGGTCGGCTCGCCGATCGGGTTGCCGGCCATGTCCTCGCCGTGGTTGAGCCGCGCCGCGAGGTTCACCGCGCCGATCGAGTCCACGTCGAGGTCGCTCTCCGCGTCGGCGCCCGCGTGCGAGGGCGCGCCGGTCACGACGAGCAGGTTCGAGATCCCCATCGCGCACGCGCCGAGGAGGTCCGACTGCATCCGCGGCAGCCGCCGCAGCCGGCACGAGTAGTGGACGAGCGGCTCGATCCCCTGCACGCGCGAGGAGAGCTGGCCGAGCACGAGCGGCGGCAGCCCGCCGCGCGTCTCCGGCAGCGACAGGAGCGTGACGCCCGCCTCCGCGAGCCGCCGCGCCGCATCGATCACGGACGAGGCGACCCACCCCGCGGGCGCGGGAAGCTCGACTCCCCTCACGAACTCGCCGGCGGCGAGCGAGCGCGCGAGCCGCGACTTCGTGGCGGGCCCCTTCGGGCGGGCGGCGCCCGCGCTCTTCCGCGCCCGCGGCGGGCGGATGG
>JAKLKT010000165.1 GCA_023150495.1 Planctomycetota bacterium | reverse complement strand
GGCGCTCCAGCGGAACCGCGCGCCGTCGGGATCGACGCCCTGACCGTCGAGCGCGTCCGCGAGGGCGACCGCCGAGAGCGTGAACCGCCCCCGCTTCCCGAGCGGCTCGCCGTCGAACGAGAATCCGATCCGGTCGGCGACGACCGACACCCGCTGCGCCTCCGTCTTCCTGTCGCCCGACGAGAGCGTCGCCTCGTAGGCGCCGCGCCGCTTCCGCCGGATGGAGAGCGCGAGCGGCGAGGGCAGCGCCTCGCCCGCGACCGCCCAGGCGCCGGCCGCGGGCGAGAGGGGGGGCGTGACCTCGTGCCGGCGGCCCTCGATCCAGACCTCCCGGACGACCGGCTCGCGCGCGAAGAGCGGGCCCTCCGTGACCACGAGGTTCCCGAGCTTCCCCGGCTCGATCGTTCCCATCCGGTCCCCGGCGCCGAGGAGCGCCGCGGGCGTCGTCGTGAGCATCGCGAGCGCGCGCTCCTCCGCGAGGCCGTGGCGCATCGCCTCGGCGAGCCGGCGGTGGAAGCGGTCGCGCTTCCCGATCTTCGACGTCGTGAGCGCGACGGAGACGCCCTTCGCGTCGAGGCGGCGCGGGTTCGTCGGCGCCTGCTCCCACGTCATGAGGTCGCGGAGGTCGGCCGCGTCCGCCGCGCCGACCGAGGAGACGTCGGGCGGCTCCGGGAACGCGAGCGGCAGGACGAGAGGGATCCCGTCCTTCGCGATCGCGTCGAGCCGGCGGAACTCGGTCCCGCATCCGACGACGACGGCCTCGCGCCCCGCCTCGCGCGCGATCCTCCCGGCGCGCAGCGCCTCGAGCTCGTCCGTCGTGTCGAGGAGCAGCCTCTCGTCCGCCGCGATGCCGTCGAGGAGCGACTGGCGCAGGAGCGCGATCGCGCCCATCTGCGACGTGGGGTAGCCCTCGCGCGCGCGGGCGCGGGGCGCGCCGGGCGGCCGCTCGACGGTGTCGAATCCCGCGCATTGCCAGACGCCCTCCGCGTAGACGGTGGGGCGGGGGACGCTCAGGTCCTCGTCGCGCGGCGCGAGCGATACGAGCGAGGCGCGCCCGCGCAGGATGCCCTTCGCCGGCGAGACGGCGGCGGCCGTGAAGCCGAGCGCGCGGAGCTCCTTCGCGGTCTCGTCGTCGATCTCGCGCGCGACGCGCCATGGAGTGATCCGCGGGTTCCAGTGGCGTTGCTCCGTGCCATCGACCTCGACCGGGACGTAGGCGTCGATGAGGCCCGCGTAGACGTGGAGCCCCTTCCCGTCCCACACGCGCGCGCCTGCGGGCGGCGCTTCCGTCCCGACCGAGGCGATCCGGTCCCCCCTGAGCACGATGTTGCCGGTGTCGATCGTGCGGCCCGGGGCGGTGTGGATCGTGGCGCCGACGATCGCATGCCACATGGGATCGACGCGGCGCGGGCCGTTGGGCGGCGCCTCCTGGGCGGGCGCCAGCACGACGAGGAGGAGGAGCGCGGCGGGCACGGTGCGGGGCATCCGCCACAGGGTAACTCGCGGCGCCGTCGGACGGTCGCGCGGCACGCGCGGCACCGGCAACGGCTTGGTCGCGGTGCCCGCCCGCCCGGGGGGAGCCATCCCACGGAACCCCACCCGCCTTGCGGGCGTTTTACAGTCGAAACGGGCTGTGGGCCCTGTTACGCTCGACTTGGCGACTGTCCGGGCGACAAGAGTTCGGTTGAGGTTCAAAGGCGGGGAGGCCTGCAATGCGCAAGGCTTGGTCGATTCTCCTCGGCCTCGTCGTCGTCGTGGGTTGCGACGGCGGAGGCAAGGGCGGCGAGGGCGGCGGCGAGTTCCGCCTCATCCAGTTCCTCGAAAACAACCAGGCGAACATCGAACGGAACCACGCGATCACGTTCCTGTTCTCGGCCCTCGTGCGGCCCGACCAGGACTTCGCGCAGCGCCTGAAGATCCAGAACGTGAAGCAGGAGCCGAACTCGGACTTCACGCTCGCGATCGGCGACTACGTGGTGACCGGGGACCGGGTCACCTTCATCCCCGAGCTCCCGAACCTGACGGACCGGAGCGACGCGGGGTTCCGCGAGAACGGCAACTACGCGGTCTTCCTGAAGGCCGGCCCCGACGCCCTCGAGTCGACGCTCGGCGACCGGATCGCGCGGCCCCAGGAGTTCAGCTTCCTGACGAGCGAGTTCTTCGAGGACATCGTGCCGCAGCAGCCTCCGCGCGTCCTCGGGTTCGTCGCGCGCGACCCGGTGACGGATGTCACGACGGACCTGGGCCGCCTCGATCCCCGGCCGGCCGAGGTCGCGCTCGACGACAGCGCCACGCTGATCGCGAGCGACCGCTACATCGACCCCGGGGCCGGCGGCGCGCCCACCTTCGGCACGCCGTGGCAGTTCGAGCTTCTCGTCAGCGAGCCGCTCGACCCCGCCACCGTGACCACCGACCTCATCGAGATGTGGGAGATCTTCGCGGACGCGACGACCTCGGCGCCCGACGCGGCGCCCGGCGCCCCGACGGGCCACATGGGCACCGCCGTGCAGTACCGCGTGCCGCTCCAGGTGCGCGTCCAGCAGGGGACCAACGCGCAGGGCCAGGTCGAGGTGAGGATCATCGCCACCCCGATCTACACGCTCGTCGACGACACCCGCTACCGGATCGTCTTCTCGGGCGGGATCCTCGGCCTCGACTTCCGGAAGGAGTTCACGGGCGACAACGGGCTCACCGGCGACGGCCAGACGATCCTCGCCGGGACGACGCCCTACCCGGAGCCGGGCGGCCTCGGCTACACGGCGGAGTTCCTCGTCGCCGACCGCTCCGCGATCACGCAGAAGCGCACGCTCACGTACGACCCGCTCCAGGACGGCATCGACCCCGAGCTGGGCCAGACCGTCACCGACGAGGACCGCTACAACTCCGCGCTCTACAACCCCGCGACCAACCCGAGCACGGCGGTCGGCTTCCTCTCGGCCTTCGGCCAGGGGACGGACGGCAACCTCGCGGTCGCGGGCGGGGCCGTCACGACGATCGACACGGGAGACACGGTGAACCCGGCCGTCAGCACCTTCACGGTGTTCGACCTGAACCCGAACAACAACTACCACCAGAACCCGCTGCCGGGCGGGCCGCTCACGTACGACAATCCCGAGCCCTTCGACCTCCAGCTCTCGTCGCTGACGGTCTCCGCCGGCGGCACGCTGAAGATCATCGGGCGGAACCCGCCGATCCTGCGCGTCCGCGGAATCGCGCAGATCGCCGGGACGGTCGACGTGTCGGGCGGGGACGGCGTCGTGGGCGGCGGCGGGAGCGCGGCGGGCGGCGTCGGCGGCGTCGCCGGCTTCACGGGCGGCAACACGAAGCGGCCGGGCACGTGCACCGGCTACTGCCCCGGCGGCGCGAACGACTTCCTCGTCTACCTGAACGCGTGCGCGTCCGCGAAGGCGAACGAGCCGCACTCGCTCAACGGGTTCGGGCCCGGCCGCGGCTACGCCGGCGGCACCGGCTACACCTACGACTACACCAACGACCTGACGCAGGGCGGCGGCACGGGCGGCGGCGGCGCGAGCCACGCCACGCTGGGCGGCCGCGGCGAGGACCTGAAGAACATCGGCGGCGCCGTCGGCACCGGCGGCAATCCCACCGACACCAACTGCGGCATCCGGCCGGACGGCGTCATCGGCGTGCGCGGCGAGTCGGGCCCCGTCTACGGCGACCGCGAGCTCGCGATCATCCTGCTCGGCGGCTCCGGCGGCGGCGGCGGCGGCAGCATGGCGAACTGGAACACGCCGAAGACCCAGGCCGGCGGCAGCGGCGGCGGCGGCGGCGGCTCGGTCTCGATCGTCGCGTCCGGCCCGATCCTCGTCGGGAGCGGCGCCATCATCGACGCCAGCGGCGGCGCCGGCGGCAACGGCAGGATCGTCGTGCAGAGCCAGCCCAACAGCTGGCAGTCGACGTCGGGGGGCGGCGGGGGCGGCGCCGGCGGCTCGATCTCCCTCATCAGCGGCGACACGATCAGCATCACCGGCGGCCTCCTCGACGCGCGCGGCGGGGCGGGCGGCCTCAGGAGCGACGTGGGCACGGGCCTCAACTGCAACGCGTGCAACGCGGGCGGCAACGGCGGCAGGGGCTACATCTTCCTCATGGACGCGGACGGCCAGATCGGCGGCCTCGTCCCGGGGACGCCCGGCAACTACGACGCCTATTCGACCGGCGTGCTCACGATCAGCCAGTTCGACGCCACGCGGTTCAGCTCGATCGCCGCGGTGACCGAGCTCTTCCCGGCGCTCACGGCGAACCCGGCGTACGACCCGCTCGCGTCGACGGACATCCTCGCGCTCGTCAACTCCGGCCAGCTCATCCACGTCTGGGCGAGCAGCGCGAAGGCGGACGCGGACGATCCCCTCGTTCCGAACATCGCGACCGAGACGACCCCCGTCGAGGTTGCCGTCGTGAGCCACGGCTCCGGCGCGACGCAGGTGGACCCCGTGCCCGGGGCCATGGCGGCGCTCAACCCGGGCGGCACGCCGGCGCGCGACGCGTTCATCCGCGTCGAGGCGAAGTTCGAGTACGGAAGCCCCGTCGAGGCGGCGCTCGGCCCGTTCGCCTGGATCGACCGGGTCGACATCACGATCACGTTCAACGGCTAGATGCGTCGGCGGGGGCCGCTGCTGATCCTGGCGGCGGCCCTCGTCGCGTTCGTTCTGTGGCGGCTCGCCGCGCGGCCCCCCGCGCCCCCCCCGGATGTCCTCCTGATCACGCTCGACACGACGCGAAGGGACGCGGTCGGCGAGGGCACGCCCGCGCTCGATGCCTTCGTCCGGGAATCCGCGTGCTTCCCGCACGCGCGCACGCCCGTCGCGCTGACGCTGCCCGCGCACGTGACGATCCTCTCGGGTCTCGAGCCGCGGAGCCACCGCATCCACGAGAACCTCGCGCCGCGGCTGCCCGCGGAGCGCGGCTTCCCGTTCCTCCAGGAGGAGCTCCTGTCCGCGGGCTACCGCACGGCGGCCTTCGTCGCGAGCCCCGTCCTCGGCGAGCCGACCGGGATCGCGGCGGGGTTCGAGACGTTCGAGGCGCCGGCCCGCGTCTCGGACTCCTGGTCGGGCGCGCAGGACGACGTGCCGGCCGAGGAGCGCGTGAAGGCGCCGATCGCGTGGCTCGCGGCGCGCGACAGAGGGAGGCCCTTCTTCCTCTGGGTCCACTTCTACGACCCGCACGTGCCCTACCTCCCCTTCGCGGGCGATTCGCGGCGGCCCGGCACGAGGGAGGGCGATCCGCCCGCGGCGCTCTACGCGGGGGAGGTGCGGCGGATGGACGCGGCGGTCGAGCGGCTGCTCGCTGCCGTCGATCCGGGGACGATCGTCGTCGTCGCGAGCGACCACGGCGAGGGCCTCGGCGAGCACGGCGAGGCGACCCACGGCACGCTCTGCTACGGCTCGACCGCGGACGTCGTCCTCGCGATCCGCGCGCCGTCGCTCCCGCCGGGCCGGCACCTGGGGATGCGGAGCCTCGCCGACATCGCGCCCACGCTCCGGGAGTGGTGCGGCCTCGAGGCGCGGGCAAGCGACGGCGTCGCGATGCGGAGGGGGTACGGGGGCCGGCCGGTCGCCACGGAGTCGATGCTCGCGTACAGGACGTACGCCTGGGGGCAGGTGCTCGCCGTGTCGGACGGCCGCTGCTCGCTCGTGGAGTCCGGGCCGCGGCTCGACCTCTTCGACCTCGAGAGCGATCCCGGCGAGACGCGGCCGCTGAGGCCCGAGGGCCACCCGGCGTACGAGGCGCTCGACCGCGCGCTCGACGCCTACCGGAAGGGGGGCGGCGCGGAGCTCTCCGGGCCCTACATGGCCGGGTCGCCCTACGGCCACGCGGTGCGACCGTTCGCGGCGTATCTGACACGCACGGAGAACGCGGCGCTGAAGGACCCGGAGACGGGGTTCGCGTTCGGCGAGAGGATGGCCGCGGCGAAGTCGCTCATCCACATCGGGCGGGAGCGGCGCGACGCGAAGGCGCTCGAGCAGGCCGCAGCCATGCTCCGGGGTCTCGCGGCGGAGGATCCGAGGAACCCGGCGCCGCACCTCTACCTCGTGCACGCGCAGGGACGCCTCGGCTGGGTGCTCGGGAAGCCGGAGCTCCACCGCGCGGCGGCGCGGTCGGCGAGGGAGGCGATCGGGCTCGGCTACCGGGTCGCGCCGCTGCTCTTCGACCTCCTCGACGAGAGCCTCGCTGCGGGAGAGCCGGCGGATCTCCGCGCCGCGCTCGAGGTGGCGGTGAGGGAGCCGATCCACCCCGACCTCAAGTGCGCGGAGCTCGCCGCGCGCATGGGGCTCGAGCTCGAGCGCGCGGGCGACACGGCGGGCGCGGAGCTCGCGCGGGTCTTCCTCGACCGCTGCCGCCGCCTCGGCATCGGGCCGGAGCCCCCTCCCCGGGGCCCCACCCGATGACTACTTCCAGGAAAGGTCGCTGAAGACGAGGTCGGCGTTCTCGACGGCGAGACCGAAGCTCCGGCCCGGCAGCTCCCACGGGCCGTAGGAGGCGCCGCCCTCGAGCATCAGGTAGACGAGGTCCTTCTTCCGGAACAGCTGGATCCGGTAGTAGCCGTCGGCGGAGGGCGGCGCGCCGTTGCCCTGCTCGAGCGTCTGCCGCTTGCCCT
>JAKLKT010000164.1 GCA_023150495.1 Planctomycetota bacterium | reverse complement strand
GCGCGCCTCATCGCGGCCGCGATGAGGCAGAGCGACGCGAGCGCCGCGGCGAGGATCAGCCGCGCGGGCCACATGCCCGCGTCCGGGATCGCGTCGCCTGCCGCACGGGCACCCGAGTCCGCCGGAAACGCGCGCCCCGCGATCGGCAACACCAGATAGTGTTGGAAGATCAGCGCAGGAGGCACGTCGACGACGGGTCCCGACACTTCCGTCCGCACGACGGCTGCCGGCATGCAGCAGGCCGCGGCGACGAGCGCCGCGCCGAGCCCGCAAGCCATGTACGATGCCCAGGCGCGCACGACGGTTGCATACTATCCATTGCAAGCGGCAGCGTCACGGGGTACGATCGCCTCCGGAATCGGAGGACGGAGTGGAAGACTCCCTGCGCAGGCGGCGGGAGGCGCTGGGCCTCACCGCGCTCGAGATGGCGGCGCTCGCAGGATGCGCCGTGGAGGTCGTCCTGCGCGCCGAATTCGGGCTCGAGGTTCCCCGGCCCCCGGCCCTGGCGCGGTTGGCGCGGGCGTACTGCACGACCCCCGACGAGTACCTGCGCCATGCGCTCGACGCAGCCGAGCGGGGCACGGCTGCCGACTGAGCGACACGACGGACCGCGGGGCGAGGGGGCTCCGGGGGCGGAGGACGGTTCCCCGGGCCCCTCCAAATCAACTGTAAAAATGGGGTTTCCGGCAATCCCTGCTCGCGTTACTATCAATGGCGGCAACGTCCATCACCTGCGTCTCGGTGGGGCTCGATCGGTAGACGGAGGCAGGCATGCGCAATTCGGCGGCGTGGGGCTTGACCTTACTGTTGTTGTCCGCTGCATCGTGCAGCGGCGGAGGCGCAGGGGACTCGGGAGGCACGTTCTTCCTCGTGCAGTTCCTCGAGTCCGGCCAGAACGAGATCCCTCGCAACCGGATGCTGAGGTTCCGCTTCTCCGCGCCTGTCGCCCCGTCCCAGGACCTCTCCCAACGGCTCAAGATCACGAACGTCGAGCCGTCGAACTTCTCGCTCGCCGTGGGGACCTACTTCGTCACGGGCGACGAGGTCACCTTCGTGCCGCGCCTGCCCGAGAGCCCGGACCGGGCGGACGCCGGCTTCCGCGCGAACGGGAGCTACCACGTCTTCCTCAAGGGCGGGCCGGACTCCCTGCGCTCCGCCGCGGGCGACACGCTCGCGACGCAACAGGAGTTCCTCTTCGACACGAACGAGTTCTTCGAGGACCCGGTCCCGGCCGATCCGCCTCGTGCGCTCGCTCTCCTCGCGCGCGACCTCACGACCGACCAGACCTTCGACCTCTCGCGCGCCGATCCGCGTCCGCAGGAGGTCGCGCTTCTCGACAGCAACGCGCTGCTCCAGAAGGGGCTCGCGATCGAGCCCGGCGGCGGCGGCGCGCCGGGCTACGCCACGCCGTGGGTGTTCGAGCTGTACGTGAGCGAGCCGCTCGATCCGGCCACGGTGACGACCGAGCTCGTCGAGCTCAAGGAGATCCGCGAGGATGCGCTCACGGGCGCGACCACGGCGGACCCGGGCCACGTCGGGGATCCGGTCAGCTACAAGGTCCCGATCCTCGTCGGGATGATCCAGCGGCCCGACTCGTCCGGCCAGCTCCGGATGTTCATCCGCGTGCAGGCGGTCCAGACGCTCGTGGACGACGCGCGCTACCGCCTCACCTTCTCGGGGGCGATCCTCGGCATCGACTTCCGCAAGACGTTCACCGGCGACAACGGCGTCACCGGCGACGGCGAGGTCGTCGCCGAGCCCGGCGGCCTCGGCTACACGACCGAGTTCCTCGTGTACGACCGCCCGGCCATCACCTCCTCGCGGACGGTCACCTACGATCCGCTCGTGGACGGCATCGAGCCCGAGGCGGGACAGACGACACCGGACGAGAACCTCTACAACACGGCGCTCTACAACCCCGCCTTCGCCCCGAGCACGGCCCTCGGCAAGGTGAGCGACTTCGGCGACGGCAGCGACGGCAACCTCTCCGTGAGCGGAAGCTCGACGCTCACGATCGACACCGGCGACACCGCGAACGGCCCGTCGGGCATCTCCGTCACGGTGTTCGACATCGACTACCTCGACAGCTACACGAACTCCGGCATGCCCACGGCCGGGACGCGTACGGTGAACGGCCTCCTTCCGACGGAGTTCCACCTGGAGAACCTCACCGTCTCGACGGGCTCGACCCTGAGGATCATCGGCGTCAACCCGTGCCGGTTGCTCGTGCGGGGGCTCGTGCAGATCACGGGCACCGTCGACGCAGGCGGGTCGGCGGGCAAGGACGGATCCCTGAGCAACGCGCTGGCGGGCGCCGGCGGCCCGGGCGGTTACGCCGGGGGCGTGAGCCCGAAGGGCGACAAGAGCTGCGCGCTCTACGGCGGCGGCAACTGCGCCACGTACGACGGCTTCCTGAACGTGTGCCCGGGAGCGAAGGCGAAGCACCCGTATGCGAAGAAGGGCGTCGGCCCGGGTCGAGGCAACCAGGGCGGCGATTCGCATCCCTACTGGGCGCAGCTGAACAGCGGAGGGGTCGCGTCCGCCGGCGACAACACGGGCACCGGGGGCGGCGGCGGCAGCCACGCGGCGAGCGGCGTGGCCGGCGAGGACAGGATCAACGCCGGCGGCGCGATCGGGACCGCGGGCCCGTCCTGCTCGCGGTACGGCGACCCGAACTCCAGCGTCATCGGCGTGCGCGGCATGCCCGGACCGACGTACGGGGACCGCACCGCGAGGGACTGGATCGGCGGATCCGGCGGCGGCGGCGGCGGCACCGTCGGCGAGCACAGCGGCGCCATCGGCGCCTACGGCACGAGCGGCGGCGGCGGCGGCGGCGGCGGCGGGTTCCTCGAGATCGTCTCGGCCGGCGCCATCTTCGTGACCGGCGGCGGCAGGGTCCGCGTCGCCGGCGGACAGGGCGGCGCGGGCTACTACGAGGCCAACGTCAGCCCGCAGTACGGCACCACGTACCTGACGTCATGGAACACCGTGTCGGGCGGCGGCGGCGGCGGCGCCGGAGGCACGATCAGCCTCGTGTCCGGCGGCGACATCAACATCACGGGCGGCCTCCTCGACGCGCGGGGCGGCGCCGGAGGCATCCGCGGCTCCTATGCCCCCGGCGGGATCACCGACAACGGGAACAACGGGGGCGGCGCGGGAGGCAAGGGGTTCATCTACCTGATGGACATCGACGGCCTCATCGAGGGCGCGCCCGGCGGCGCGATCACGGCGGGCCAGTACGACGCCTTCCAGTACGGCGTCCTGACGGTCGAGAGGTTCGACCTCGGCCGGTTCGGCGGGATCACGGCGATCACGGAGATGTTCGGGATGCCGGCGGCCGACCCGGCCTACGATCCGCTCGACGCGCTCGATGTCATCGCGCAGGTGAACGCCAACCAGCGCGTCCGCCTCTTCGTGAGCTCCGCCAAGGCACACCCGGAGAATCCGCTTCTGCCGGACGTCCCGACGGAGACAGCGCTCTTCGAGGTCGCGCTCGTGCGGTTCGAGGCGGGGGCGACGACCGTCGACGTCACGGGCGACATGCAGGACCTGAACCCGGCGGGCATCCCGGCGCGCGACGCCTTCGCGCGCGTCTACGCGAAGTTCGAGTACGACAACGGGATCGACGCGGCGCTCGGGCCTTTCGCCTCGATCGACTCGTTCACCGTGCGATTCTCGTTCAACGGTTGATACCGCGGGGGGGCTCCGGGGGCGCGAATCCCCGGAGCCCCCTTGCCGCGGCCGCAGGGCCGGATACACTCGTCCTCGGGCAGGGCTCTCGGGGAGGCTTGATCATGGGCCACCGCCTGCTCGGCTGGATCGCTGCTGCCGGCCTCACGCTCGCACTCGCGCCCGCACTCGAAGCCCAGGGGTGATGCGGGGGCGGCGGCGCCGGAGGCGCCGCATCGGGGCCGAAGACCAAGGACGCGGGCGCATCCTCCGACGGGACCGCGGGCGCGCCCGACGCCGGAGCGCCGGCATCGGCGCTGCGCGCCCGGGCCAGCGCGGCGAACCGTGAGGAGTTCGCGATCCGGTGGCGCGGCGCGACCGAGATCGCGCCCGTCGTCACGACCGGCATGACGGAGGAGGAGGCGCGGCAGGCCCACAGGAACGAACGGCCCCTCCTCGTCTACATCTATCCCGACGCGGCGTCGGAGCGGGACGAGGACCCGCGGGTCGCCGTGGAGGAGGACCCGGCGTTCCGCGACGAGTCCGTCGTCGTCGGCGCCCGGTTCTTCGACTGCGTGCGCATCCACGAGGACGACGCGCGCGCGGACCGCACCCTGAAGGCGCACGCGGGCGCGGCGCCGTGCCTCGTGTTCCTGCGGCCCGATCTCACGCCGGCGAAGTGCCTCAAGGGACGGTTCAATGCCGCGCGGATCTTCCCCGCCATGTGCGCGGCGCTGAAGCTCGACTACGAGAACTGCCTCCGCACGACGATCAAGGAGCAGGGGAAGCTCGAGGAGGAGATGGTGAAGCTCTACCGGCAGGAGGAGGAGCTCGCGCGGATCGGCGAGAGGATCGCGGCGGAGAACCGGGCTGCGGCGCGCCAGCGGCTCGAGGAGGAGCGGAAGGCGCTCGCGGAGGAGGTCCGCACGACGAGGGACGCGCTCTGCCTCCGCGAGAAGGCCCTCTACGAGCTGAAGCCGAAGCCGGGTGCCTGACGGACCCCGACGGACCCGCGGCGCCCCGGAGCCGGACCTCGATCCGGCGGGCCGGCTTCCGTACACTGCCGCGATCACGGAGCAGCCCATGGGAACCCGCGATCCGCGCGTCGATACCTACATCCGGAAGTCCGCCGCGTTCGCGCGGCCGATCCTCGAGCGGCTCCGCGAGGACGTGCACGCGTGCTGCCCCGACGTCGTCGAGACGATCAAGTGGAGCATGCCCGCCTTCGAGTACAAGGGCCTGCTCTGCGGCCTCGCCGCGTTCAAGGGGCACTGCACGTTCGGCTTCTGGAAGCACGCCCTCGTCGTCGGCGACGACCCGAAGGCGGACGAGGCGATGGGTAGCTTCGGCCGCATCACGAGCGTCGCCGACCTGCCCAAGAGGTCCGTCTTCCGGCGCTACATGCGGAAGGCGATGCGCCTCAACGAGCGGGGCGTGACGGCGCCGCGGGAGAAGGCGCGACCGAGAAGCCCGATCCCCATGCACCCCGCGTTCAAGCGCGCCCTCGCCGGGAACGGAAAGGCCGCGGCGACCTTCGAGGCCTTCCCCCCGAGCCACCGGCGCGAGTACCTCGAGTGGATCGCGGAGGCGAAGCAGGAGACCACCCGCGCCCGCCGCATCGGCCAGGCGGTCGACTGGCTGGCCGCGGGCAAGCCTCGCAACTGGAAGCACATGAAGCGGTAACCGCGAGCACAGTGCCGAGCGGGGTCCCCGGCGCCCGGCCCGGGCCGCCGCGCGGCGCCGCCTTGGCGCGGGGACTGGGGCCGGATGCGGGTTTTCGCCAGAGGACGTGCCTTGCACGTGCAAGAAAGTGTGCTGGCAAGGTATCCTCTGTGCCCATGACGGCAAAGCTCACCATCTCCCTCAGCCCGGAGGTCCTGAAGGCGCTCCGGACCTCAAAGACCATACGGCTCGCGGTCGACGGCGGCGCGGGCCGCCCGCGGGCCATGGCGCCGGGCCCGCAGGTCGGCAAGAACGGCTTCCGCGAGGGCAGCCTCCCCGCGAAGCTCCTCCAGTGGGCGAAGGGCCGCAAGGGGCCCTTCCGCGTCCCGGAGGTGATGAAGCACCTGAAGATCAAGCGAGGCCACGCCTCGATGCTCATCGCCTACGCGTCGCGCGCGGGCGCGGTGAAGCGCGTGGGCCGCGGCGCGTACACGACCGCCTGATCCGGGGCCGGCCCCCGGCAGATCGCTTCCGGGGGCCGAGAGCGTGTCAGACGGCGAGCAGCTCGCGCCGGCGTGAGGCGAGGTAGTCGCGCATCCGGGCGACGGCCTCGCGTTGCGCGGGGCCCTCCGCGCGGTACGAGAGCCCGATGAAGTGGACGTCGCCCATCGGCTTCGTCCACGCGACGCGCGCCTTGGCGATGATCGGGACGCCGCCGAACCCTTCGAGGAAGAACCCGACGTAGATCTCCGTGCCGACGGCCGGCGCCACGTGCGCCGCGGCGCACGCGCCCCCGTCGCTCAGGTTCCGGACCATCGCGGCCTGGATGTCCGGATCGCCGGGCTCCCGCGCGAGGAGCGCGGGGATCTCGTCCGGGATGCGGTCGTCGTGCCGCCGATCGGCCATCGAACAACGGTAGCGCAGGGCCCGCCCGCCGCCAGCGTGCTCCCCGGAAGTGGCCCGTTGCGGGACGATCCCGTGCCCGGGTTACGATGCCCCCGATGCCCCCCGCCTTCCTTCTCGACGAGGCCCTCGCGATCCTCGAGCGCACGCCGGGCGCGCTCGAGGCGCTCCTCTCGGGTCTCCCGCGCGCGTGGACCGAGGCGACCGAGGGCCAAGGCACGTGGAGCCCGCGCGAGATCGTCGCGCACCTCGTCCACGGCGAGCGTACCGACTGGATCCCGCGCGCGCGGATCATCCTCGCGCAAGGCGAGGCGCGGCCGTTCGACCCCTTCGACCGCGAGGGCCACAGGTCGCTGCCGGCGGACCCCGCGGCGCTCCTCGCGGAGTTCGCGGCGGCGCGCGCGGAGAGCGTCGCTGCGCTCCGCGCGATGCGCCTAAGGG
>JAKLKT010000764.1 GCA_023150495.1 Planctomycetota bacterium | reverse complement strand
GGGCGGCCGGTCGAAGCGCGCGAGCGCCTCGAAGACGGCGGCGGCCTTGCGCGCGCGCGCCGGCAGCTCGCCGGAGTCCGTGCGCACGACGACCTTCGTCCTCGGCCGCCGCTTCCTCACGCCGCCCGGGAGCATCGCCTGGATCGCCTCGCCGAGCGCGCAGCCGTAGTACGAGCTGGTCCACCGCGCCAGATTCAGGAGGTCGGGAGGAACCAGGGGCTCCGCGTCGACGACCGCGAGGATGTCCTTCGTCTCCGGGACGTCGCTCGACTCCTCGAGCGCGACGAGGTACCCGACGCGGGTCTGGGTCCGGAAGGGGACGCGGACGCGCTGACCGGGCTTCAACTCCGCGAGGAGCCGATCCGGCACCGCGTAGGTGAACTCGGTGGGAACCGGGAGGTCGAGCGCGATCTTCGCGAACACGTTGGCCTATATACGTCGCGGAGGGGACTCGCGGGGCGGCCCCCGGAGCCCCCCCGGATAGCCCCCGGGACAGCCCCCGGGGGGAGGGATCCCCTCCCGGAGCCCTGTCTAGGTGGGCAAGGAGAACACCCCATGAACGGATTCCTCGCCCGCCTCGCGGCTGTCGTCCTCGCGGCCGCGCTCGCGCACGCCGGAGACTGCCTCTCGGGCTCGTCGTGCTGCAACGAGTGCCCCCTCGCCAAGGAGGCCAACACCCGCATGTCCGACGGCCGGGAGGGGCTCGCGATCTCCCCGATCGTCCGGTCCGAGTGCGCCGGGTTCTCGTCAACCTGGAGGCCCTGTGAGACGTTGAGACGTGCATGGCGGACCGCACGCTCCCCGGCGACGGGGACGAATTCCGGAGGCTCTTCGACGAGCACCGCGACACGGTGTTCCGGGTCCTCTATCGTCTGGCGGGGAACCGCCATGACGCCGAGGACCTCGTGCAGGACACCTTCGTGCGCCTCTGGAGGAAACGCGAGCAGTTCCGCGGCGACGGCAGCGTGGAAGGCTACCTGCGGCGGATCGCCTATCGCACGTTCCTGAACGCCCGGGCGCGGCTCTCGCGCCCGCGCGCGCACGAGAACAACGGAAGAGAGCCCGTGGACCACAGCCCCGATCCCTCGGAAAGCGCGAGCCGCGCGGAGCTGAAGAGCTTCCTGCTCGCGCACGTGCGGCGCGCCGTGGAGGAGCTGCCGGACTCCTGGCGCGAGCCGTTCGTGCTCTTCCGGTACGAGGGGATGAAACTGAAGGAGATCGCCGACACGCTGGGCATCACGCCGAAGGCCGCGGAGATCCGCGTCGCGCGCGCGCTCGAGCGCGTGTCCGGCCGGCTGCGCGAGCTCAAGGCGAAGTACGGGGAGGCGTTGTGAGCCACGACCTCGAGCGCATCCGCGACTACGTGGAAGGCCGCCTGCCGCCCGCGGAGCGGGAGGCCTTCGCGAGGGAGATCGCGCGCGATCCCGGCCTCGCGGAGCTCGTCGAGACCTACGACCTCGTCGTGCGCGCGACGTCCGACGCCCTTCCCGCGGCGACGACGACCTTCGGCGACGTGGTCGTGCGCGCGCGCGCGACGCGGCGCATCCCGCGGCCGCTCCTCGCGGCGGCGGCGCTGCTGCTCGCGGTCGGCGCATTCCTCGCCGTGCGCGCCTCGATGGCCCCGGCGCCGGTCCGG
>JAKLKT010000163.1 GCA_023150495.1 Planctomycetota bacterium | reverse complement strand
CCGCTCGGGGCGATCGAGGAGGGGGGGCGCGGGGGGCCGTACCTCCTCGAGGTGAAGGACCACCTGCCGCTCCAGGGGAGGCTCCGGAGCGACGCCGGGTTCCCCCTCGCGGGCGTCGTGGTCCGCTGCGGCGGGCGCGAGGCGACGACGGACCGGGAGGGCCGTTTCGCGTTCGACCGGCTCCCCGCGACGCCGCAGCGCGTCGAGGCCGCCCCGGAGCGCCACTTCCCGCTTGCGGCCGAGGCGAGGCCGGGCTTGCCCCTGGACCTCGTCGCGACCTCGCGTTTCGGCGAGGCGACGCTCGTGGTCGACGTGACGGGCGCCTCGCTCTTCGAGGTCGAGCTGTCGGCGCGCTCCGACCCGCCGGTCGCGCGGGGCGCCGCGGCGACGCCCGCGGTGTTCGAGGGGCTCGCGCCGGGCCCGTACGACCTGCGCGTGCGCGCGCCCGGCTGCCTCGACTTGGCGAAGGTCGTGGATGTCCCGGCCGGGGGCGCGAGGATCGCGGTGGCGCTCGAGCGCGGCGGGTCGCTCCGGCTCGTGTCCTCACCGGGGGCGTCGGTCGCGATCTTCGCGATCCGAGGCAGGGCGCCGTCGGTCGTCGCGCTGAAGCTCGCCGAGGGCACGCAGACGCTCTCCGATCTCGGGCCGGGCCTATACCGGTTCGTCTCGCGTGCGGACGGCGAGCTCGTCGTCGTGAAGGAGGTCGAGCTCGGCCCGACGACACCGCCCCGGGATCTCGACCTGCGGGGCGGCAGGGAGTCGACGCTCGTCGTGGAGGTGACGGACGCGGCGGGCGCGCCGGTCGAGGGCGCGGAGATCACGCTGGCCACGGAGGGCGGCTTCTCGCGGAAGGCCCCGGGGAAGACGGACGCGGCCGGCAGGCTCTTGATCGATCGCCTTTTCGAGGGACGGATGCACGTGCGCGCGGCGCTGGGCGAGCGTCTCGGGGAATCGGCGATCGACACGACGCCCGGGACGGAGCTGAGCGTGTCGGTCACGCTGCGCTGACCATGGACGAAAGGAAGGCGGACCTCATGGAATCGCCCGGCCACTCCGATGCCTACGCGCCGGCAGACATCGCGAGGAAGGTCGAGAGCCTCGGCGTGGCGAAGGCGCGCACGGACACGGTGACGCTGCTCGTGCTCGCGGTGCTCGCGGGCGCGTTCGTCTCGCTCGGCGCTCTCCTGTTCACGGTCGTGGTGACGGATTCGACCCTCGGCTTCGGCGTGACCCGACTGCTTGGCGGCGGGGCATTCTGTCTCGGGCTCGTCCTCGTGGTGGTCGCGGGCGCGGAGCTCTTCACCGGGAACAACCTGATCGCGATGGCGTGGGCGAGCGGCCTCGTCGGCACGCGCGGGGTCATGCGGAACTGGCTCCTCGTCTACGCGGGCAACGTTGCCGGGTGCCTCGGCACGGTCCTGCTCGCGCTGTGGGGCGACCTCGCGAGCCTTGGCGTCGGCGCGGTGGGGGAGACGGCGGTGCGGATCGCGGCGGGGAAGGCGGACCTCTCGCTCGGGGCGGCGTTCGCGCGCGGCGTGCTCTGCAACGCGCTCGTGTGCCTCGCGGTGTGGCTCGCGATGGGCGGGCGGAGCGTGACGGACCGGATCCTCGCGATCCTCTTCCCGATCACTGCGTTCGTGGCGATCGGCCTCGAGCACTCGATCGCGAATTGGTTCTTCCTGCCCTACGGCCTTGCCCTCGATGAGCACGGCCTCGTGTCGGCGAGCGGAGTCGCGCGCAACCTGCTCGCCGTGACCGCGGGAAACCTCGCGGGCGGCACGCTCCTCGTCGCCGGCGTCTACTGGCTTGCCTATCTACGGGCATCCCATGCGAATCGTTAAGACGTAACTCGCTGGCACCAAGCGACTTGGGTCATTGGGGTGCGGCATTGGGGTCCGCATTTTGTGACACCTGCTCCCGACGTTCATTTGGGAGACCCCAATGCGAAACACCCATCGAACGGACGCGCCGGACACCGTCTGGCACGTCGGATCCCGCGTCAACTGGCGAATGTGGCACCTCGAGACCGAGGAGGCGTTCCGCGTCTTCGTCGAGTGCCTTGCCCGCTCGCTGGCGCGCTTCGGCATGGACCTTCTTGCCTTCGTGCTGATGTCGAACCACTACCACGCGATCGTGCGGAGCCCGTCCGGCAAGGACTTCCGCCGCCTCACGGGCCGGAGGACGCGGTGCCGGCACTACCGCCCGTATCCCGCCTGGCACGAGAAGTCCACGGTCGTCGGGCAGTGCCTGCAGCACTTCAAGATTGCCGTCGCGAAGCGGCTCCAGAGCACCTTGGGCCTCTCGGGCCACTTCTGGGAGGGAAAGCACTTCCGGAAGCGAGTGACGAACGCGCGGACCCTCATCGTCATGATGGCCTATGACCACCGGAATCCGGTCCGCGAGGCGATGGTCGTCCGTCCGGAGGACTACCCGCGGAGCTCCGCCGCCTGGTGGCGCAGCGGGACCCCCGCGCCCCTTCCGCTCTGCCGCCGGAACGATCTTCCCTTCGGCCTCACTCACGAGGCGCTGCGAGCGGAGGTGCTCCGCTTCCAGCGCGACAAGCGCGTGGACGACCTCATGGAAGCGATTGCGAAGTCGCGCCTCGCGCTGGACTCGGTCGAGGGTCAGCGGGAGCTCGACCGCATGCTGGCCGAGGCGGAGCTGGAAGAGCCCGATGGCAGCGAGGACGGGCCGGCCGCCGCCGCCGCGCCCGCGTGAGGGCCGCCGGTGCGGACCCCATTGCCGCAGTGAGCGATCCCAAGTCGCTGGTAGAGCACGGGTTACGTCAGCGGGAGGTCGTATGGGATACGCTTGCGAACGCGGAGACGCAGCGGTCGATGTCGTCGAAGCTGTGCGCGGCCGAGAGCTGCACGCGGATCCGCGCCTGGCCCTTCGGGACAACGGGGTAGGAGAAGC
The DNA here is from genome assembly GCA_023150495.1 of Planctomycetota bacterium. Classification (GTDB taxonomy): domain Bacteria; phylum Planctomycetota; class PLA2; order PLA2; family PLA2; genus PLA2. The sequence continues at coordinate 3,776 of JAKLKT010000163.1, read as the reverse complement.
CGATCACGTAGATGCCCTTCTCGAGGAGCGCCCTGGCCATGTCGTGCGCCTTCCGCTCGTCGTAGAGCATGATCGGCACGATCGGAGTCACGCCCGGCTTCACCTCGAAGCCCGCCTTCACGATCCCGTCGCGGAAGCGCTTCGTGTTGTCCTTCAGCTTCTTCACGAGGTCGCCCGACGACGAGAGCAGCCGGAACGCCTCGAGCGCGCCCGCCGCGATCGGCGGCGGGAGCGTGTTCGAGAAGAGGTACGGCCGCGACCGGTTGCGCAGCACGTCCACGATCTCCTTCCGGCTCGCCGTGAACCCCCCCGAAGCCCCCCCGAGCGCCTTGCCGAGGGTCGACGTGATGACATCGACCTTCCCCTCCACGCCGCAGTGCTCCGGCGTCCCGCGCCCCGTCGCGCCGATGAACCCCGTCGCGTGCGAGTCGTCGACCATCACCATGGCCTCGTACCGCTGCGCGAGCTCGCAGATCTCCTTCAGGGGCGCGATGTTCCCGTCCATCGAGAAGACGCCGTCGGTCGCGATCATCACGCGCTTCGCCCCGCCCGCGCGCGCCTCCTTGAGCCGCGCCTCGAGCTCGTTCATGTCCGCGTTCGCGTACCGGAACCGCGCCGCCTTGCACAGGCGGATCCCGTCGATGATCGACGCGTGGTTCAGCGCGTCGGAGACGATCGCGTCCCCCTCGCCGAGGAGCGTCTCGAAGAGCCCGCCGTTCGCGTCCCAGCACGCGACGTAGAGGATCGAGTCCTCCATCCCGAGGAACTGCGCCGCCGCGCGCTCGAGCTCCTTGTGCAGGTCCTGCGTGCCGCAGATGAACCGCACGGAGCTCATCCCGTAGCCGTGGTCGTCGAGCGCCTTCTTCGCCGCCGCGATGATCCGCGGGTGCGAGGAGAGCCCGAGGTAGTTGTTCGCGCAGAAGTTCAGGACCTCGCGGCCGCCCTGCACGCGGATCCTCGCGCCCTGCGGCGTGACGATCACGCGCTCGTCCTTGTAGCGGCCCTCGCTGCGGATGGTGTCGAGCTCCTCGCGGAGCCCTGCGCGCACGGCGTCGGGGTACATGCCCGGAAGTCTAACTGGGGGGGCTCCGGGGGCCTACCTACAGGGGGATCGTGTCGCCCTGCACCGCCACCAGGGCCGCGGGCCCGTCGGGGTCGAGGACCGGGTTCGTGTGGTTCAGGTGGAGGAAGCGCACCTTCGCCGCCTCCTCCGGGGAAAGCAGGTCGAGCGTGTCCTCGATCGGCGGATGGGGGACATCCACCTGCCGCCCGATCTCGCCGCGGCGCCAGAACGTGCCGTCGAGGAGCGCGAGATCGCAGCGCGCGAGGAGCGCGTGGAGGTCCAGGTCCCATCGGTCGATGTCGGGCAGGTAGAGGATCCGGCGCGAAGGCCCCTCGACGAAGTACCCGAAGGTCTCGCCGCCGCGGTGGTTCACGGCGAACGACTCCGCGTGGAGCCCCTCCTCGAGCTCCACCCCGGCTCCGGGCGCCAGCGGCGCGAGCACGAGATTGCTGCGCGCGAGCCGCCGCCACGGCTCGTTGCCGCGGAGGAACGCGCAGACGCCCTCCGGCGCGTGCACCGTGATCCCGCGCGCCCCGTACGCCTCCTCGCCGAGCTGCCAGAGCCCCGCGACGTGGCCCATGTGCGCGTGGGTGAGGAGGATCGCGGCGGGGAAGGAGGGCAGCATCCGCGCCTGCTGCGGCAGCGCCGGCGTCGCGTCGATCAGGTAGCAGCGCGCGCCGGCGATCCCGAGGCACGCGGGCAGGAGCGGCGCGTCGCGGAAGCGCTCGCACCGCGGGCACGCGCAGCCCACGTGCGGCACGCCCGCGTCCTGGGCGACCCCGAGGACGCGGGCGTGGACCATCCGCTACTTCCCGAGACGCTTCGCGACCGCGTCCCAGTCGACCACGTTCCAGAACGCCCCGACGTAGTCCGCGCGCCGGTTCTGGTACTTCAGGTAGTAGGCGTGCTCCCAGACGTCGAGACCGAGGAGAGGCTTGCACTCGCAGTCGACGATCCCCTTCATCAGGGGGTTGTCCTGGTTCGGCGTCGAGCAGATGCAGAGGGTCCTGTCCGCCTTCTGGCCGAGCCACGCCCAGCCCGAGCCGAACCGGCCCATCGCCGCCGCCGAGAACTGCTCCTTGAACTTGTCGAAGCTGCCGAACGCGGACGAGATCGCGTCCGCGAGCGGGCCCTTCGGGGCGCCGCCCTTCTTCGGCCCCATGAGCGTCCAGAAGAAGGAGTGGTTCCAGTGGCCGCCGCCGTTGTTGCGCACGGCAGGCCGGATCTTGTCCGGCACGCTGCCGAGGTCGGAGATCAACGCGTCGAGCGACTTCGCCGCGAGCTTCGGCTCCGCCTCGAGCGCCTTGTTCAGGTTCGTCACGTACGCGGCGTGGTGCTTGCCGTGGTGGATCTCCATCGTCCGCGCGTCGATATGCGGCTCGAGCGCGTCGAGGGCATAAGGGAGGGAGGGCAGTTCGTGCGCCATGCGGCGATTCTAGCCCGCGCCGCGCAGGGCCGAAAGGATCGCCTCGCCGTACTCGCGCAGCCGGAAGGGCTCCATGTGCTGCGCGAGCGCGTCGAACGACGCGGGCGCGGCGAGCGCGATCTTCAGCAGCATCTCGTTCTTCGCGACGACGAAGGTCTCGACGCCGCGCTCCCCGGCGGCGGCCGCGCGCCAGCGCCGGAGGCGCTCGAACCGCTCGCGCGCCTCGGGCGCGAGCGGACCGGTGTCGTTTCTCTGGGGAGGGGGGCGCGGGGGGAGGGGGCCCTCGCGCTGCGCCTCCGCGACGATCCGGCGCACGTCGTCCTTGTAGCGGTGCCAGAAGCTCGGCGGCACGCCGCGCGGCGGACTGCCCGCGGCGCCCTTCGCGAGCGTCAGGAGCGCGGAGTCGGGCGCGATCCGGTAGGGCGCGCGGTTCCGCTTCTCGGCCTCCTTCTCGCGGAGGAGGAAGAGGTCCCGGAGGATCCGCTGCGGCACGCCGCGCAGGTCCCTGTCGATCCGCCGGAAGCCCTCGGGGTCGAAGGGCTCGGGCGTCCACTCGCGTGCCGCGATCCGCGCGCACTCGGACTCGATCTCCTCCGTGCGCCCGGCCCCCGAAGCCCCCTCCTTCAGCTCGCGGGCGAGGTCCAGCAGGTGGCATGTGTCCTCGGCCGCGTAGGCGATCTGCTCCTTCGAGAGGGGCCTCTGCCTCCAGTCGCTCCGCTGCTGCGACTTGTCGAGCTTTCGCCCGAACCGCGCCTCGAGGATGCCGGCGAGGGAGTAGGGCTTCCAGCCGAGCACGAAGCACGCGACCTGCGTGTCGAAGAGCCTGCCGATCCGCCAGCCGAACTGGTGCTTCAGGAGGATCACGTCGTTCTCGGCCGCGTGGAGGACCGTCTCGCGCGCCGGGTCGGCGAGGATCGCCCCGAGCGGCGCGAGGTCGAGGCCCTGCAGCGGATCGACCAGGAAGTCGCGGCCGGGCACCGAGACCTGGAGCAGGCAGATCCGCGCGCGGTAGGCGAAGAAGGAGTCGGTCTCGGTGTCCAGCGCGAGCGCCGGCGCCTCGCGGAGCGCGGCGATCGCGCTCGCGAGGGCCTCGGGGGTGTCGACCAGCTCCGCCAAGGGGCGGATTGTAGCGCGCGGGGTTCACTCCTCCTCGGCCCACGCGCGGTAGGCGGCCTCGCGCGCGGTCGCGCTCTGCGCGGGCTCGAAGCCGCGCGCCTCGCCGGTGATCGCGACGAGCGCGCGGACCGCCTCGAGGCGCACGCGCTCCTCCACGCGCGCGCGGCAGAG
>JAKLKT010000162.1 GCA_023150495.1 Planctomycetota bacterium | reverse complement strand
GGACGCGTGGCGCGACCGGCACGCGAGAGCCGGCATCAGCCGCGGCGCGAAGCGCCGCCGGCTGCATGCCGCCGACCGGGCTCACGACAAGTTGTACTTTTCCATCTTCCGCTGGAGCGTGAACCGCGAGATCCCGAGCAGCTCCGCCGCCTTCGTCTTGTTCCCGCCCGCGAGCGTGATCGACTTCCGGATCTCCTCGACTTCCACCTGCGACACGAGCGCCTCGAGGTCGCGCACGTTGCCCGGGTCGCCCGACGGCACGGTGATGCCCTTCGGGCCGCGGCGCACCTGCTCGGAGAGGTCCTCCTCGTGGATCACGTCGCCCGCGACCGCGATGAGCCGCTTCACCTCGTTCTCGAGCTCGCGGATGTTGCCCGGCCAGTCGTACGCCTCGAAGACGGAGAGCGCCCGCGGCGTGATCTGCTTCGGCTTGAGGCCGGACGGCGTGTGGATCTTCAGGAAGTGCGCGACGAGGAGCGGGATGTCGCCCTTCCGGTCGCGGAGCGCCGGCAACGTGATCGCGAGCACGCGGAGCCGGTAGTAGAGGTCCTCGCGGAACTCCTGCTCCTCGACCATGCGCCGGAGGTCGCGGTTCGTGGCGGAGATGATGCGGACGTCGATCTTGATCGTCTTCTTGCCGCCGACGCGCCGCACCTCGCGCTCCTGGAGCACGCGCAGGAGCTTCTTCTGCACCTCGGCGGGCATGTCGCCGACCTCGTCGAGGAAGAGCGTGCCCCCCTCGGCCACCTCGAAGAGGCCCGGCTTGTCGCGGTCGGCGCCCGTGAACGCGCCGCGCATGTGGCCGAAGAGCTCGCTCTCGACGAGCGTCTCGGGGATCGCGGCGACGTTCTCCGCCACGAACGGCCCCTTCTGCCGCGCGCTGTTGTAGTGGATCGCGCGGGCGATCATCTCCTTGCCGGTGCCGTTCTCGCCCTCGACCAGCACGGCCTCGTCGGACTCGATGATCTTGTCGAGGAGCCCGAAGAGGCGCCGCATCGACGCGCTGTCGCCGATGATCTGTCCGTAGCTGTACTTCGTCTTCAGCTCGTCGGTGCGCTGCTCGAGCGCGCGCTCGATCTCCTGGAGACGGCCGCCCTGCTCCTCGTACTTGTTCTGGAGCTCCGCGTACATCGCCTTCACGCGCTGGAGCGCCTGGTCGCGCTCGCGTTCGATCTGCGCGCGGTGGATCGCGCCAGCGGCGAGGTCGGCGAAGCTCTGGAGCGCCCGCAGGTGCTCCTCGCCGAAGACGCCGCGAGCGATCCTGTTGTCGATGTAGACGACGCCGACGGTCGTTCCCGTGTGCTCCTTGAAGGGCATGCAGAGGACCGACCGCGGCGCGATCTCGCTGATCGACTGGAACCCCGAGAAGCGGTCGTCGGAGGTCGCGTCCACGGTCAGGAGCGCCTCGCCCGTGCGCGCGACCTTCTCGGCGATGGAGCGCGAGAACCCCACCTCGGGGTTCATCACGTCCTCCTTCTGGAAGTTGCGCGCGACCGGGACCGAGAGCTTCCCCTCGCGGGCGAGCACGAGGAACCCCCGCTCCGCCTGCGCAAGCTCGACCACGTGGTCCATGATCAGGTTGAGGATCCGGTCGAGGTCCATCTCGCTGTTCAAGGCCCCGGCGATCCGCTGGAGGCGCGCCAGCCGGTCGGTCTCGCTCGGCAGCGGCGCCTTGTAGAGGCGGTCCGGGTCGACGCCGGTCCAGGTGACGTCCTCCTCGGCCCCCTCGCGGGGCATCCGTTCGATGTAGACACGCGCCGACCCGACGTCGATGCAGTCCCCCGGCTTCAGGGCCTTCCGGTCCACGAGCGCGCCGTTCACGAAGGTCCCGTTCTGGCTCCCCTCGTCCCGCACCGTCAGCCCGCCGTTCTGGACGAGGAAGGTGCAGTGCGTCCGCGACACCCGGATGTCCTTCAGCGGGATGTCGCACTGGGACGAGCGCCCGAGCGTGATGGAGGGCTTGTCGAGCGAGAGGTTCCTCGTCTCGCCCTCTTCGACGACGATGAAAGTCGGCATTCCTTGGAGCGAAATCGCACGCCCCGACGGCCCCCGGGGCCCCCGCGCGTGCAACTCGTTAGGGAATCGTAGCTTATGGAGGCCTTCCCGCGTGCGGAAAGTCACGGGAGGAGCCGGGCTTGCCGCCCCCCACTACAGGTCGTAGGATCATGCCCGTTGATCCTCAAGATACGGCCCCACTTCACGCTCTCCGAAGTGGCCCGGATGGCCGGGGTGGAGAAGGCGGAGCTGAAGGCGCTCGAGGAGCGCGGGACGCTCCCTCCTGCCCGCCGGAACCCGGAGAACCACCGCGTCTACGACTTCGACGAGGCGAGGCGGATCGTCGGCCTCGCGGCTCCCTCGCGCCGCCGCCGGATCGCGGTCGTGAACCAGAAGGGGGGCGTCGGGAAGACGACGACGACCTTCAACCTCGCGGGCGCGCTCGCGCGGCGCGGCCGGAAGGTGCTCGCGATCGACCTCGACCCGCAGGCGAACCTCACCTCGTCGCTCGGCGTCGAGCTGAAGGACGGCGACCCCTCGGTCGAGGAGCTCTTCGTCGACGAGGACTTCGACGCACGGAACGCCATCCGGGAGACGCGGATCCCGGGCCTCTCGTGCATCCCGGCGCGGCCGCGGCTCGCGGGCGTCGAGATCAAGATCTTCGACGCCTTCCTGCGCGAGACGATCCTCGACCGGAAGCTCGAGCCCGTCCGCGACGAGTACGACTTCCTGCTGCTCGACTGCCCGCCGAACCTCTCGCTCGTGACGGTCAACGCGCTCGTCGCATGCGAGGAGGCGCTCGTGCCGATCGAGGCGCAGACCTACTCGATCAAGGCGATCTCCGACCTCACGAACACGGTCGCGCTCATCCGGAGCCGCCTCGGCAGGGGCGTCGCGCTCCGCTTCCTCCCGACGAAGATCGACGGCCGCCTGAAGGTCGGCCAGGAGATCCTCGAGGCGATCAAGGGCGGGCTCAAGGAGCGGGTGCTGCCCCCCATCCGCACGGACGCGAACCTCGTCCGGGCGCCGATGCTCCGGGCTCCCGTCGGGTTCGCCTTCCCGCGCTCCAAGGGCGCGAAGGACTACGCGCGGCTCGCGGAGGAGCTTCTCCGGGAGGCGCCCGCCGAGCCTGCGGCAGGCCCTTCGGCGGCGGGAAGCGGGGGGGCCCCGGGGGCCGCCAACGGCTAGAGCCGGCGCGGGGGCGGGGGTACACTTGCCCCCGAAGCCCCCCATGTTCCTCGTCCTCAGGCACGGCTGCACTCCGGAAGAGCGGAACCGCCTCGTGAAGGCGATCGAGGCCGCGGGCCTCTCCGTCCAGATCTCCGAGGGCCACCACCGGATCGTCATCGGCATCGTGGGCGAGGAGGACCGCCTCCGCGACGTCCCGCTCGAGCGGTTCCCGGGCGTCGAGAAGGTCGTGCCCCTGAAGTCGCCCTACCGGCTCGCGTCGCGCGACGCACGCAGCTCGGACTCGATCGTCGGCGTCGGCGACGTGCGGATCGGCGAGGGGTTGACGATCATCGCCGGGCCGTGCGCGGTCGAGGACGACGACTCGATCCTCCACGCCGCGCGCGCCGCGAGGAAGGCGGGCGCGCACATCCTCCGCGGCGGCGCGTTCAAGCCGCGCACGTCGCCCTACCTCTTCCAGGGGCTCGGCGAGCGCGGGCTGAAGCTCCTGCGCGACGCCGGAAGGGCGACGGGCCTCCCCGTCGTCACGGAGGCGATGGACACGAGGCACATCGGCCTCGTCGCCGAGTACGCCGACATGATCCAGATCGGCACGCGCAACATGCAGAACTACGCGCTGCTGAAGGCGGCGGCCGAGACCGGCCGGCCCGTGCTCCTGAAGCGCGGGCGGTCGAGCACGGTCACCGAGTGGCTCTGCGCCGCCGAGTACCTGCTCGACGGCGGGAACCCGCAGGTCGTGCTCTGCGAGCGCGGGATCGTGTCGTTCGACACGGCCGTGCGGAACGTCCTCGACCTCTCGTCGGTGCCTCTCGTGAAGCGGCTCTCGCACCTGCCCGTGATCGTGGACCCGAGCCACGGCACCGGCCGCTGCGAGCTCGTCCCCGCGATGGCGCGCGCCGCCGTCGCCGCGGGCGCGGACGGCGTGATGATCGAGCTCCACCCGAGCCCCGAGCGCGCGCTCTCCGACGCGCGCCAGGCGATCGTCCCCGAGGAATTCGCGCGTCTCGTGCCCGAGCTCTTCGCGATCCGCGAGGTGCTCCAGCGCGCGGCGCAACCTGCCCTGCCGTGAAGCCGCTCGTCGCAGGCAACTGGAAGATGCACCTCGACCGCGCGGGGGCGCGGGCGCTCGCCAATGACCTCATGCGCTCGCTCCCGGCGCCGCTCGAGGCGGCCGAGGTCGCGGTCTTCCCGCCCTTCACGGCGCTCGCGGAGGTCGCGGCGGCGCTTTCGGGCGGCGACATCACGCTCGGCGCGCAGAACTTCCACCCGGAGGACCAGGGCGCGTTCACGGGCGAGGTGTCCTTGCCGATGCTCCTCGACGTGGGCGTCACGCGCGTGCTCGCGGGCCACAGCGAGCGGCGTCACGTCCTCGGCGAGGACGACGCCTTCGTGAACAGGAAGGTGCTCGCGGCGCTGAAGCACGACCTCCTCCCGATCCTCTGCGTCGGCGAGAAGCTCGACGAGCGCGAGGCGGGGAAGACCGCCGCGGTCGTGGAGCGCCAGGTGCGCGCGGGGCTCAAGGGCGTGGGGCCGGAGCGGGCGGGCGACGTCACGGTCGCGTACGAGCCGGTGTGGGCGATCGGGACGGGGCTCAACGCGACGCCGAAGCAGGCGGCGGAGGTCCACGCGCAGATCCGGAAGCTGCTCGTGGAGATCCTGAAGGAAGGGGGCCGGGGGGTCCGGATCCTCTACGGCGGCAGCGTGAAGCCCGAGAACTCGCGCGAGCTGCTGAAGACCCCCGAGGTCAACGGCCTCCTCGTGGGCGGCGCGTCCCTGAAGGCCGACAGCTTCGTCCGCATCGTCCGCGCGGCGGGGTAGTCACCTCCGCTCGTCGAGCGCCCGCGCGGCGCACCACCGCTCGAAGGCGTGAAGCCGCTGGTCCGCGGCGATCCTCTCGAGAAGGGCGCCCGCGGTCGGCTCGTCGATGCCGCCTCCGTCCGCCAGATCGACGAGATCGACGGCGATCCGCCGATCCATACGTATCGACGACGCGTGGGTCGCGATGAGTGTGCGCTCGATCTCGGAGCAAGGTTCGCACGGAACGTCGAAGAAGCGGAGTTCCCACTCGACGGGAAGGTAGTACGAGCACGAGACGAGGCCCTCCCCGCTGAGGAACGCCTCCGCCGTGCGCCGGACGTCGTCGTTGGGGTCCCGCGCCGCGGTCGTGAGCACGTCGTCGCCGCCCTGCCAGGGACGGGCCCCCGCGACATGCGCGGCGATCCGCCGGATCGCCGGGTCCTCCGCGCGGACGGATGCCTCGATGACAGCATGCGCACGTGCGCGCCAGGGTGGCTCCACCGGGGCCTCGTCGCCGTAGCGTTCCAGCGGCTCCCCTGGAAGCAGGAGGGCCGCCGCCGCCCACGTGCGCGCGCCGACGCTCCTGGCACGGAGCGCGTCGGCAAGGGTCTCCTGCGCTCCCGCGTCCGCGAGCGCCCTCGCGGCGTACTGCTGGCAGCAGGAGTCGCCGGCATCGAGCAGCTCCGCGAGCCGGAAGACGACGTCCTCCCGCACTCGCGCGGCATGGCCGAGGACGGATGCGGCCGTCCGCCGGATCCGGTCATGCGGGTCCCCGACCATGCGCGCGACGATCGGATCCGAACCGATGCGGCCTGTCGCGAGGGCATGCCGGAGCGCCAACGTCGCGGCCTCCCTCGTGGGGGCTTCGGGATCGTCGAGCCGGGCGAGCGCCTCGCGCACGAGAAGAGGGTTATCCGGCGCGATCTCGGCGGCGCCGCGCAGGACCACCGCGTCCGACGTGGCCATTCCGCAGTCGTCCGGCTCGTCGCAGAGGAGCACCCTCCAGTCCCGGGGCTCGGGTCCGTACCTGAGCCGGCCGAGGATGGCGAACTCCGTCGCCGGCACGTCCAACGTTCCCGGCGGGTCGTGGCTGCCGAGCTGGGCGAGGATCCATGGCATCGCAGCACTCGCGGAGCCGCCCATCCTCGCGACCGCGCTGATGATCTGGTCCCGCGGGACCTGCCCGGAGAGGGCGAGCACGTCGGGAAGGCACTCCGACGCAAGGGGACCCATCCGGCGGACCGCCCAGAGCGCGTCCCACCACGGGATCGGGCCCGCGCCCGCGAGCGACTTCCGAAGAAGGGGGACGAACGGGCGCCACTCCTCGCTCAGCTCACTCGGGTCCTCGACGAGCACCGGCAGCGCCTCGTCGAGGCGGCACCCGAGCCGGAGGAGGGCCCGGGCCGCCTCGCGCTTCTCGTCGCCGTTCAGGTAGCGCGCCGGCGACAGGTCCGCGGCGGCCGCTACGCCGAGCGCGCCGCACCGCCCGAGCATGCGCATCGCCTCCTGCCGCGGCTCGGCCGCAGCGAGGAGCTCGCGCAGGCATTCGACCGCGGGCTCGCCGAGGGCGGGAACCCGTGCCAGGAGACCCGGCGCGGAGTCGAGGGCCCCGTCGGCGAAGACGAGCGCGAGCACCCTCCGCACGTCCGCGCGGGAGGGACGCGGCCCCCTCGCCAACCGGCCCGCGACCTGCTCCGCGGACAGCGCGAGAGGCGTTCCCGGCGGGT
>JAKLKT010000161.1 GCA_023150495.1 Planctomycetota bacterium | reverse complement strand
GTCCCCGGAGAGGGACGCCGGGGACGAGGGCGATCTCGGCCTCGTCGATCCCGCCCGGAACCGCCTTCTCGACTTCTCGGAACCCCTCCTTGGAGGCGACCACGAAGACGACGCCGAGATCCTCCGTTCCCAGCTCGGCCACGCCGTCGGGGCCCGTCACGGCGCAGGCCGGGTCGCCGTCGAAGCGTATCTCCGCGTCCGGAAGCGGCGCGGTTGCGCTCACGACGCGGATGCGCAGGCGGCGCGCGGACGCGAAGGGCTCCCGCCCGGGAGCGATCTCCTCGTCCGCGGCACCGCTCGCGGCGACCGCCGGGTCCGCGGGGGGCCCAGGACTATCCCGCACGCCGCCGGTGCGGGCCGATGCCGAGCGTCGCCCGTGCGGGGATGCGAGGAGGATCCAGAAGAGGGCGGTAACGATGAGCCCGAGGCCGATGATCAACCAGCCGGCCCGGCCCGCCACTCCCCGGATCATGCCGGATCCTCTGCCCGAACCGCGGCACGCGTGCCGCACCCCGCCGTCCTAACCCTTTGCCGCGCCGTGACTTCCGTCCTTCGCGCCCGGAAAAGATAGACCGCAGAAGCCGACGTAGTCGATGTAGCCGGGGAAGGGGCGGCCTTCGGCGCAATAGGAGCACTCGGGGTTCGCGCGCACCTTCAGCTCGCGGAAGGTCGCGGCAAGCGCGTCGTACACGAGCAGCCGGCCGAAGAGCGGCTCGCCCTCGCCGAGGATCAGCTTGATCGCCTCCACCGCCTGGAGGAGCCCGATCACGCCGGGCAAGACGCCGAGCACGCCCGCATCCGCGCACGACTGCGTCATCTCCGGCGGCGGCGGCTCGGGGTAGAGGCACCGGTAGCAGGGCGAACGGCCGCGCTGGAACACCGACGCCTGCCCCTCGAACCGGAACACCGAGCCGTGGACGTTCGGCTTCCCGTGCTTCACGCACGCGTCGTTGATGAGGTAGCGCGTCGGGAAGTTGTCCGCGCCGTCCACGACGACGTCGAAACGGGGCACGATCGCGTCCGCGTTCCCCGACGTGAGCCGCGCGTCGAACGCCTCGACCCGAACGAGCGGGTTCAGCTCCTCGAGCGTCCTCCTCGCGCTCTCCACCTTCCGCATGCCCACGCGCGCCGATGTATGGAGGATCTGCCGCTGGAGGTTCGACTCGTCCACGTTGTCGAAGTCGACGATCCCGATCGTGCCGACGCCCGCGCATGCGAGGTAGACCGCCGCCGGCGAGCCGAGGCCCCCGGCCCCCACCATGAGCACGCGCGCATCGCGCAGCCTCCGCTGCCCCTTCGCGCCGACCTCCGGGATCACGAGGTGGCGCGCGTACCGCCGCCGCTCCGGATCCGTGAGGCCGTCGTCCGCCTGCGTGACCGGAAGCCCGGCCGCCGCCCAGGCCCGGAACCCGCCCGAGACGCTCCGCACGTCCCGGTAGCCGAGCCCGCCGAGCGTCTCCGCGGCGAGGAGCGACCGCATCCCCATCTGGCAGTAGACGAGGATCGTGCGTCCCTTGTCCGGCAGCGTCCCGGGGGCCTCCCGCTCGAGCGCCCCCCGGGGGATCAGGACGGCGCCCTCGGCGATCCCGGTCGCGTGCTCCGCGGGCTCCCGGACGTCGAGGAGGACGGCACCCCTTGAGGCGAGCGCCGCCGCGTCGGCCGGAGCCACTCCGGGAATCCGCCCGGCAAGCTTCGCGAGGTGCTGAGGGTCCATGTACTAATGATAGGCACGAATGGCAGCCGTCCCGACGCGCATCTACCAGGCGGGCCCCGCGACCTTGGCGATCGTCTGGGCGGACGGGAAGGAGACCCGGTACGCCGTCCGCGACCTGCGGATCGCCTGCCCCTGCGCCACCTGCCGCGACGAGATGACGGGCGAGCGGATCCTCGACCCGGCGCGCGTGCCCGACGACGTCCGGCCGGTGAACCTCTCGAGCGTCGGGAACTACGGCCTGAAGATCCGCTGGTCGGACGGCCACGACACGGGCATCTATTCCTACGACCGCCTTCGCGAGTTCGGGGATGCGACGTAACCGCTTTCTGGACAACGACTTGCGTCTCGGCCCTTACGCATGCTTGCGTGCCCTTGACAATGGGAGCCTTCATCGGGGCTCATCGGCGGTGCGTACCTAACCGATGGACACCCGCTAGGGACCCCAATGGCAGCCAAGGCCAAGACCGCCAAGAAGACGCCCAAATCCAAGAGGTCGCTCGTGATCGTCGAGTCGCCCGCGAAGGCGCGGACGATCACGAAGTACCTCGGGCGGGCCTACCTCGTCCGCCACTCCCTGGGCCACGTCCGCGACCTCCCGAAGTCGCGGCTCGGGGTGGACGTCGACAAGGACTTCGAGCCCAAGTACCTGAAGCTGAAGGACAGGAAGCAGGTGCTCGATGAGCTGGCCGATGCGGTGAAGGAGTGCGACACCGTCTACCTCGCGACCGACCCGGACCGCGAGGGGGAGGCGATCGCCTGGCACCTGAAGGAGGCGCTCGGCCTCGACGACGCGGTCGCGAAGCGCATCACGACGAACGAGATCACGAAGAAGGGCTTCGAGAAGGCCCTCGAGAACCCGCGCGCGATCGACGCCAACCTCGTCAACGCGCAGCAGGCGCGCCGCATCCTCGACCGGATCGTCGGCTACAAGCTCTCCCCGCTCCTCTGGGAGAAGGTCGCGAAGAACCTCTCCGCCGGCCGCGTGCAGAGCGTCGCGGTCCTGCTGATCGTCGACCGGGAGCGGGAGATCCGGGCGTTCAAGCCCGAGGAGTTCTGGAAGATCACCCAGAAGCTCAAGGCGCCGGGCGGCGAGTTCATCGCGCACCTCTCGCGGCGCGACGGCGCGGCGTTCGAGGCGAAGAACGAGCCCGAGGCGCAGCAGGTCGTCGCACACCTGAAGGACTCCCGGTGGCGCGTCGCCGCGGTCGAGAAGAAGCGGAAGAGCGAGAAGGCGCCGCCGCCCTTCAAGACCTCGACGCTCCAGCAGGCCGCCTCGACCGCGCTCCGCTTCGCCGCGAAGCGCACGATGCGCATCGCCCAGCAGCTCTACGAGGGCGTGCCGCTCGGCGACGAGGGGCAGACGGCGCTGATCACGTACATGCGCACGGACAGCTTCAACGTGAGCATGGACGCGATCGGCGAGGTGCGCGACCTCATCCCGCGCGCGTTCGGCAAGGACTATCTCCCGGACGCGCCCAACTTCTACAAGGCGCGCAAGGGGGCGCAGGAGGCGCACGAGGCGATCCGGCCCACGTCGTCGCTCCGAACGCCCGAGTCCGTGCAGAAGTACCTCGAGAAGGACCAGTACCGGCTCTACAAGCTGATCTGGGACCGCTTCGTCGCGTCGCAGATGACGCCCGCCGTGTACGACGTCACGGACGTGAAGATCGAGGCCGAAAGGCAGGGGCAGCCGACCTACGGCTTCGAGTGCCAGGGCCGCGTCTCCGTCTTCGACGGCTACCAGAGGCTCGCGGGCCAGCGGACGGACGACGTCGAGCTGCCTCCGCTCGAGGACGGGCGCCCCGCGGAGGACGGCTCGGCCCCCCACGCCCCCCCCACTCCCATCCAGCCGGCGGGAGACCCGAGCGCGGAGCAGAACTTCACGAAGCCGCCCCCGCGCTACAACGAGGCCTCGCTCGTGCGCACGCTCGAGAAGGAGGGCATCGGCCGCCCGTCGACCTACGCGTCGATCATCTCGACGATCCAGGACCGCGGCTACGTCTACCAGCAGGAACGCAAGTTCTTCGCGACCGAGCTGGGCGAGATCGTGACCGACATGCTGCGGCCGCACTTCCCCGAGATCATGGACGTCGCCTTCACCGCCGGCATGGAGAACCGCCTCGACGAGATCGAGGAGGGGACGGCCGACTGGGTCAAGGTGCTCAAGGACTTCTACGGCCCCTTCTCGGCCGACATCGAGAAGGCGCAGGAGAAGATGGCGAACCTGCGCAAGGAGCCGAAGAAGGCGGAGAAGAAGTGCCCGACCTGCGGCAAGGACATGGTCTACCGCTGGCGCGGCGCGTCGAAGTACATCGCGTGCGTCGACTACCCCGAGTGCAAGACGACGATCGCACTCAACCGCGACGGCACCGAGAAGCTGAAGGAGCTGACCGAGCACAAGTGCCCGAAGTGCGGCAGTCAGATGATCCTGCGCTCGGGCCGGTTCGGTAAGTTCCTCGCGTGCTCCGCGTACCCGAACTGCAAGTCGACGCTCTCCGTCGACGCCGAGGGGAAGCCGATCTTCCCCGAGAAGTGGCCCGATCCGTGCCCCGAGTGCGGCAAGGAGATGATCGTGCGTCGCGGCCGCCGCGGGCGCTTCGTCGCGTGCACCGGCTACCCCGAGTGCAAGAAGACGCTTCCGTACAAGAAGGCCGAGGAGCCCCCCGCCGAGCCTTCGTAGCGGGGTGGGAGGGGGCCCGGGGGAGGGCGGCCCCGGTCAGCGCCCGATCCTCTTCTCCGCGACGAACGTCGGCTTGCTCGGCAGGGCGCCGCCCCCGAGCGCCGCGGCGATGGAACGCGCCTCGCGCTCGCCGCTCATCGAGATCGCGCCGCTCCTGGTCAGCTGAGCGCGCACGACCGGCGCGCACAGGACCTCCCCGTCGAGGACCATCGCGAGCCGGACGCCTTCCTTGGACGTGAGATCCGCCATCTTGTCGCGGAAGTCCGCCTTCACGGAGAAGTGGATCTCCCACTGGTCCTCGCCGCCGGGGCTCCGCAGGGCACGGACGTCCTCGAGCGCCGCCTCGGTGAGGGCGGGGCGATCGATCTCGCAGAGGATCCAGTCGTCCTTCGGTGGCTCCGCCGGGTGCGGGTTCACGTACCAGCGGAGCCCGTTCGGCCACGCGATCCGCTCCGCGGGCGTCAGCGACTCGGCAGGAACGTCGCGGGCCTTCTCGGCTTCGACCCCCCGCTTGAGCGCGGCGTCGAACGCGAGCCTGCGATTGAAGTAGCCCGCCGTGTCGGGCTTCACGCATCTCCGGAACTCCAGCCGCCCGACCCGCTCGGCGACAGCCTGGACGTCCTCGAGACGGCCGCGATCGGAAAGCAGCACGACCACGCGCTTGCCGCCCTCGACCGGCTTCACGGTGGCGCCCTCGACGCCGAGCATCTGGAGTCGCTTCTCGAGCACCCGGGCCGCAGCCGGCGCCTCGCCCTCGCCGAACTCGTAGAGGATCTCGGCGCCGTCCTCCTCCCCGGCGGGGAGGATCGCCGAGGCCGCAACAAGGGCGACCGCGGCTCGGCCCCGCACGGCTCAGAGCGCCGCGTAGAAACGCTGCGCGACCGGCCGGATCGAATCCGGGCCGCCCCGCGCGAGGCGCTTCAGCGTCGCGACGGCCGCGTCGCCGCAGAGGCCGAGCCGCGCGAGCAGCACGTGGCTCACGACCGCGAGCCCCTGCGCGTGCGGCCGTCCTGCCGTCTCGCGCACGAGCCTCTCCGTCGCCTCGCGCACCGCGTTCGGCCCGCCGACCTCGCCGAGCGCCTCGACGACCTCGACGACGGTCTCCTCCTCGACGGTCTCCGACCGCCCGAAGGAGCAGAGCGCCCGCATGAGCGCGTAGAGCGCATCGATCGCGCCGATCCGCGCGATGGCGACGGCCGCCGCGCGCACGACCTCCTCATGGGGAACGGTCTGGATCTCGCGCAGGATCAGTCCCGCGAGGGGCCGGGCGGCCCTCGCGTCGCCGATCTCCCCCAGGGACCACGCCGCCGCCTCGCGGCAGAACGCGTCGTCGTCCTGGAGCCGGTCGATGTAGATGGTCGGATCAGGTTGCCCGGGCTCCTCGTTCGTACTCACCCTCCCGTGCCCTCCGCGCCGGCGAGTCTACAGGAACGACGTGCCCGCGTCCGCAAGAAAGTAGGGAGCCCGCCCTAACCGACGCGCCCGCGCGAGGTTAGCGCGTCCGCGCGCGATTCGACGGCGTGGCTAGAATCGGGCGCGATGCTCGCGCGCTTCCCGCTGGAGATCCACGCGTGGACGATCCCGCTGCTCTTCGCGACGGGCTACGTCATCGGGTACTTCCATTTCCGGCGCAAGCACCCCGACCTCTACGCGGAGTGGGAACGGCGCCGCGCAGAGGGCGGCGAGAGCGGGCCCAAGGAGAAACCGTGACGCGCATCCTGCTGATCCCGGTCGCGGGCACGATCATGGCGCTCGTGATGATCACGTACGCGCGCGAGCCGCGCGGCGAGGCGAGGCACCCCGCCGAGATCCCCCTCGACTTCCACGGCGGGTCCATGCACGGGGGGGAGGACGAGGAGGAGCCGACCGGGGAGGAGCCCGTCCCGGAGGACGCGCCCCTCCCCGAGGAGCCCGGCGAGCCGGCCGCGGAGCCCGCGATGCCCGCGCCCCCGCCGCAGGAGTTCCAGCTGCGCCTCGAGGCGGACGGGGCCCTCGTCGGCGAGATCGTCGACCCGACCCACCCCGAACCCGTCGCCTTCGCGTCGGCCGAGGATCTGATCAAGCGGATCGGCACCGCCCGCCACACGCTCGTCATCACGAACGGGTCCGGCGTCGACCGGGCGAAGCTCGACGGGGTCGAGGCGCTGCTCCGCGACCGTTTCACCATCCGCAAGGTCTACCGTGCCGAAGCGCCGCCGGCTGAAGAGCGCTAGCGCCGACGGCGGCGTCCGCGGCCTCGATCGCCTCTTCCGCCCGCGCGCGGTGGCGGTGATCGGCGCGTCGCGCACGGACGGCACGATCGGCCGGGAGATCCTCAGGAACCTCGTCGGCTGCGGGTTCGAGGGGAAGGTCTTCCCCGTGAACCCGCAC
>JAKLKT010000160.1 GCA_023150495.1 Planctomycetota bacterium | reverse complement strand
CGACGAACCGGAAGATGCGCCCGACGTTGATCGCCTCGACGATCTGCCGCGAGTCCGCGCCGGCCGTGAGCAGGATGCGCACCGTGTCGGGCGAGAGGCGGCGCGCCTCGCGAAGCACGGCGATGCCGTCCATGCCGGGCATGTGGTAGTCGGTCACGAGGACGCGCGGCGGCCTCGTCCCGAGGATCTCCACCGCCTCGCGCGGGTCCGCGACGGTCTCGATCCCGATCTCCAGCGGGTCCAGGGCGCGGCGCAGCGCCGAGAGGATCCTCGGCTCGTCGTCCACGAGCAGGACGTCGCTGCCCATGGGGTGAGGGGGCGCGGGGGAGCGGGCCTAGACCCGCTCGAAGACCTCGGTCAGGCTCATGACCTTGAACGTCCTCTCGACGAACGCCGGCACGTTCGCGAGCTTGAGCGTGAGCCCGCGCTCCTCGAGATGCTCGCGCGTGGCCACGATGAGGCCGATGCCGAGCGTCCCGACGAAGGTCACGGCGCCGAGGTCGACGACGACGTCGCCCTTCGCGCGCTTCACCGCTGCGTCGAACGCCGCCTTGAGGTGGAGCACCTCCGCCTGGTCGAGCTCGCCCGAGAGGACGATCCAGCGTTCGCGGCCGCGGTCCTCGACTCGCAATTGTTCCATGGGGTTCCCCTTCGCTTCCCTCATCGGCCGCCGCCCGGGGGGACTTGACGGCCCCCGGAGATCCGTTTCGCGGCCGGCCAAGGCGGTTCTGACAGTACGCTTGCCACCACGGCCGTCTCGCAGACGCCGATCCCCTGCCGGGACCTGTTGCGGGGTGTGTCGGATTGCGCCTCCGGGCACGCATGCTTGCGATCCCCGGATTTCGACACTTGTCGCGTCCGCAGGATGCCATAGGATAGGCATGCGTCGCCCCCCGCCGGGCGGCGAGCCGGAGAGGCAGGGGGATGACGATTCGAGATCTCAGGGTCCTCGTTGCTCACCACGATCCGACCGTCGCGCGGCGGATCGCGGAGGAGGTCGGGGACGCGGAGCTTCGCGTCGCGGGGCCCGTGGGCGATCTCCGGCATGCGATCGCGCGGGCCGAAGGCGAGATGGTCGGCGCGGTCGTGCTCGATCTCTGGCTTCCCGACGGCGGCGGGCCCGCGACGTTCGCGCGGTTCCAGGAGCGGCACCCGGCGCTGCCCGTGGTGGCCATGTCGCCGAGGCGGGAAGAGCAGTCGGCGATCGAGGCGGTCGCCCTCGGGGCCCGTTGCTATCTGCTCGACGAGGAGCTGGGGCGGGGGCTCCTGGCACCGGTCCTCGGCTCGATCTCCTTGTCGAGGGGACCCGGCGAGGCGGGCGAGTCCGGGGCGGCAGCCGCATCGATGCGCCACCTGCTGCACGACCTGGGCAATCTCCTCGCGGTCGCGAGCGGCGGGGCGGAGCTGCTCGTCGAGAAGGTCGGCGACGATCCCCTGGCCGAGGAGGTGCGGGAGCTGAACACCGCGCTCACCGAGTGCGTGAGCCTCTTCCGCCAGGTGGCCGCGAGCCGGCGCGCGGGGCGGTCGGACGGCTGATCCGCGCATCCGCGGGGTGCATCGGCCGGCCGTCCGGTTCCCCTGCAAGACGCCCTTCCGCGCGACCGCCGGGAATTGACGTACCATGAGGCCACGCCTAGACTTGCGACCCCACGCCGAGGTGGCGGAACTGGCAGACGCGCTAGGCTCAGGACCTAGTGGGGGTTAAACCTCGTGCAGGTTCGAATCCTGTCCTCGGCACCACGCCGCCCGCGTACGGCGCCGCGCCCCGGGCGGCCCTTCGGCGCGGCTTGACGGCCCCCGGAGCCCCCCCACTTGCGCCCGGCGAGCGCGCCTACAATGGCGGCTCGGCTCAACAAGACAACGGGAGAGGAACCAATGAACTGGACCGAGCTGCTCAAGACCCGGATCGAGGACGTCTACCACGCCACCGAGGGGCTCATCGGCCTCGTCGACGACAAGTCGCTCGGCTGGAAGCCCGCGACCGGCTCGAACTGGATGACGACCGGCCAGCTGCTGAAGCACGTCGAGACCGCGTGCGGCCACTGCTGCAAGGGGTTCGTGACCGGCGATTGGGGCATGCCCGCGGACGCGACGGCCGAGGACATGCTGCCGAGCGCCGACAAGATGCCCGCGACGAAGAGCGTCGCCGAGACGAGGAAGGCGCTCGCCGCGGACAAGAAGCTCGCGCTCCAGATGGTTGTCGAGGCGGGAGAGAAGAGCCTCGGCGGCAAGAAGGTCGCGGCCCCGTGGGACCCGACGGAGCGGCTCCTCGGCGAGCAGTTCCTGAGCATGATCGGGCACCTCGCGACCCACAAGGCGCAGCTCTTCTACTACCTGAAGCTGCAGGGCAAGCCGGTCCACACGGGGAACCTCTACGGGATGTAGCCCCGCGGGGCGGCGGGCTACTCGCGCGTGAGGAAGATCGCCCGCTGGTATGCGATCCTCGCGCGTTCGAAGTCGCCCGCCGCCTCCGCCTCGCGGGCTTCGGCGAGGAGCCGGCGGACCGTGACCTGCCGCTCCTCCTCGCGCACGAGCTCCGCCTCCCACGCGTCGTCGAGGATCGTCGAGACCTCGCCCGCCCGCGCGCCCGCGAGCCGCTGGAGCTCGGCGCGGAGCTTCCCCGCCTCCTCCGACGAGGGCCGGAGCGCGAGCGCCTGCTCGACCTGGTCGAGCGCCTTGTCGATGTCCATGCCGTCTCTGTAGAGCCTCGCCGTCCTCATGTGCCGCTCGAAGAGGACCTCTTCCGCTTCCGCGCGCCACTCCGCCTCGTCGAGCTCCGGGGAGGAGGAAGGGGGCGCGGGGGAGGGAGGAGGGGCGGGCTCCTCGACGCGCGCGCTGCCGCAGGAGGCCGCGAGGAGGAGGAGCGCGCACCCGGCGGGGCGTCGCATGCGCCCATTCTAAGGCCGCCGTGCGGTGGCGGATCCGTGACATCCTGCCGTATCCTTCTCCGCATGAGACGGGTCCTCCCCCTCCTCCTCCTCGCCGCGTGCGGCACCGTGTCCGCGACGAAGCCGCCGGAGCGGACGCCCGAGCAGCAGCAGAAGGTGGAGGAGGCGATCGCGCGCGGCGAGGTGCGGATGGGCATGGTCAAGGACGAGGTGCGGCGGGCGATGGGGAAGCCGAGCCGCACGAGCGGGACCACCTACAACCGGAAACCCGCGACCTGCTGGTCGTACCTCTACACGGACATCTACTTCGACGAGGAGGGGTACGTCATCGGCTGGCAGAGTGCCGTCGGGTAGCCGGGACGCCGTGCCGGGCCCCGTCCCCCGGAACCTGGGAGGGCGCAGCCGCTATCATGCGAAGGTGCGACGCACCGCCCTCCTGCTCCTCTCCGCCCTCGCGCACGCGGATGACGGCGCCGCGGAGCTCGCCTCCCGGCTCCGCGACGGCGAGCCTCCCCAGCGCTACGAGGCCGCGCGCGGGCTGCGGAAGCTAGGCCCCGCCGCGAAGGGTGCGCTCGGGGCACTCGCCGACGCGCTGAAGGACGAGAACGCCTTCGTGCGGCTCGAGGCCGGCCGGGCTCTCGTGGAGATCGGGATCACGACGGAGGAGCTGCCCGCGCTCGTCGAGCGTCTCGGCCCCGCCGATCCCGACACGACGCTCCTCGTCGCGGAGGCGCTCGCGGGCCTCGGCGCGCCCGCGATGCCGCCGCTCCGGAAGCTCCTCGAGGGCAAGGACGACCGCGCTCGCCGCGCGGCGCTCACGGCGATCGGCCTCCTGGGCCGCCACGGCGCCCCCGGAACCCCCCTGCTTCTGGACCTGCTCAAGAGCGAGGACGCCGCGACGGCGAAGCTCGCCGGAGAGGCGCTCCGCCGCTGCGGCCCCTGGGCCGAGGAGTACGTCCCGGAGATCGTCGACCGTCTGCGCTTCGCCGACGAAGGGGTCCGGTGGGCCGCCGCGGGCGTGCTCGCGCGCATCGGCCCCGCGGCGAAGGAGGCGATCCCGGCGCTCAGGGAGATGCGTTCGGAGGGGAACGAGGCGCTCCGCGCCGCCGCGGCGGAGGCGCTCGCGCGGATCGAGATCGGGGGGGGTCGGGGGGCCCTGAACCCCGCGCTCCTCGACCCGAACCTCGCGAACGGCGAGGCGCCGGAGCGGTTCCGGGTGAGGTTCGAGACGACCTGCGGCGACTTCGTCGTCGAGGTCGAGCGCGCGTGGGCGCCGAACGGCGCCGACCGGTTCTGGAACCTCGCGCGGATCGGGTTCTTCGACGGCGCGTCGTTCTTCCGCGTGATCGAGCAGTACGCGCAGTTCGGGCTCTCGCGGGACAGCCGCGTCAGCGGCGCGTGGTCGGGCGCGACGATCAAGGACGACCCGCCGAAGGAGTCGAACCGGAAGGGCACGATCTGCTTCGCGAAGACCGGCGCGCCGGACTCGCGCACGACGCAGGTCTTCATCAACCGCACGGACAACACGGGGCTCGACCGGCAGGGGTTCGTGCCGTTCGGCAGGGTGATCGAGGGGATGGAGGTCGTCGAGAAGCTCTACGCGGGCTACGGCGACATGGCTCCGTTCGGGAAGGGCCCGGACCAGCGGGCGATCCAGACGCTCGGCGACGGCTACCTGAAGCGGGAGTTCCCGAAGCTGGACTCGATCGACCGGGCGGTCGTCGTCGAGGCGAAGTGATGCGGCGGATCCTGCCCCTCCTCGCCCTCCTCCTCGCGTGCGACAGGGCGGAACGGAAGGCGCTCCTCGACCCGAAGCTCGCGCGGGAGGCCGCGCCCGCGACCTTCCGCGTGAGGTTCGTGACGACGAAGGGCGAGTTCCTCGTCGACGTCTACCGCGACTGGGCGCCGCACGGCGTGGACCGGTTCTGGAACCTCGTGCGGATCGGGTACTACGACGGCTGCGCCTTCTTCCGCGTGACGCCGCAGTTCGCGCAGTTCGGCCTCACGGGCGACAAGGCGGTGAACCTCGCGTGGCACGAGGCGTTCCTGCCGGCCGACGCGCCGAGGCAGTCGAACCGGCGCGGCTTCGTGAGCTTCGCGCAGGCCGGCGGCTCGGCGGAGAGGCGCTCGACGCAGGTGTTCGTGAACCGCATCGACAACACCTACCTCGACCGGCAGTTCGCGCCGTTCGGGCAGGTCGTGGGGCGCGGCATGGACGTCGTCGACGCGCTCTACGCGGGCTACGGCGACGGCGCGCCGCACGGCCCGGGGCCGGGCCAGGGCAGGATCCTCTACGAGGGCAACGCCTACCTGAAGGCCGACTTCCCGAAGCTCGACTACATCAAGCGCGTCACGATCGTGAAGTAACCAGCGGTACGGTGCCAGGCTCCGATGCACTAACGTCTCGCGGAGAACCCACCTGCCATGCGGGGCGCGGCGTGCCCGAGGTCCCGGCCTTGCCGGGGAGGGGAGTGATATTGGTGCGGCGGTGCCTGGCACCGTACCCCTAGTATCGGCATTCTCAGCGGGACGACAGGAAAGCGGCGATGCGGGCAAAGAAGGCCTGCGGGCCCGCGACGTCGATCACGTCGTTGTGGCCCGCCCCCGCGACGAGCCACCATTCCTTCGGGCCCTGCGCCGCGTCGAAGAGCGCGCGGCCCCGCTCCCACGGGATCAGCTCGTCCGCCGCGCCGTGCACCGAGAGGACGGGGCAAGCGACGCCGCGCATCGCGTCGGCCGCATCGAACCGGTCCTTCATCAGGAGCCCGATCGGGAGCCACGGGTAGACCTTCCGCCCCACCTCCGCGAGCGAGTCCGCGCCGCTCGCGAAGACGATCGCCGCCGGCGGCTCCCTCGCCGCGAGCAGCGCCGCGACCCCGCACCCGAGCGACTCCCCGTAGTACGCGATCCTCGCGACCCCGCGCGCGCGGAGCCACGCGACCGCCGCCTCCGCGTCGAGGAGAAGCCCCTCCTCCGTCGGGCTGCCGCCGGAGCCCCCGTACCCGCGGTAGTCGAGGAGGAGGACGCCGTACCCCTTCGCGACGAGCCCCTGCGCGATGTGCAGGCGATGCCCGCGATGGCCCGCGTTCCCGTGGAGCACGAGCACGGTGAAGGCGCCCGGCCAGTGCCACGCGCGGAGCGCGGTCCCGTCGGCCGCCTCGAGGCGGACATCCTCGGCGCCCTTGGGAAGAGGGGGGGCCTCGGGGGCCGGAAAATACTGTATTTTTCTCTGGAACAGGTAGACGAGCGCGACGACGGCCAGGTACGCGCCCGCGAGGAGCACGAGGATCCGCACGGCCCCCCGCGCCCCCCCCATTCCTAGGTCATCGAGCGGACGTCGAGCAGCCGGTCGAGGTCCTTCAACCCCATCTCCTCGGCCACCTGCCGCACCGTCTTCCTCTGCTCGTGCGCCTTCTTCGCCAGCGCGGCGGCCTTGTCGTAGCCGATCTTCGGCGCGAGCGCCGTGCAGAGCATGAGGCTCTTCTCGATGAGCTCGCCGCAGCGCTCCTCGTCGGCCTCGATCCCCTTCACGCACTTGTCCGCGAAGGCGCGCGCGCCGTTGCCGAGCAGCTCGATCGACTCGAGGAGCGCGTCCGCCATGACCGGGATCGCGACGTTCAGCTCGCCGAGGCCCGTCGTGCCGGCGGCGGTGACCGTCGCGTCGTTGCCGATCGCGCGCATCGCGACCTGCATGAGCATCTCCGACATGACCGGGTTGACCTTGCCGGGCATGATCGAGGAGCCGGGCTGCGTCGCCGGGAGGATGATCTCGCCGATGCCGCAACCGCGACGGTCTTGAGGGCGCCGCTGAGCTCCACGGCCGCGTCGCGCGCCGCCTGGGCCTCGAAGTGGTTCGGCGCCTCGACGAAGTGGATGCCGGTCATCTCGGCGAGGCGGGCGATCGTCTTCCTGGCGAAGCCCGGCGGGCAGTTGATCCCGGTGCCGACGGCCGTGCCGCCGAGCGCGAGCTCGCAGAGGTGCGGCATGCTCTCCTGGAGGCGCACCGCGCCGTTCTGCACCTGCTGCGCGAAGCCGGAAAACACCTGGCCGAGGCGAACCGGAGTCGCGTCCTGGAGGTGCGTGCGTCCGATCTTCACGACGTGGTCGAAGGCCTGCGCCTTCGCCGCGAGCGCCTCATGGAGGTGGTCGAGCGCGGGCAGGAGATGTCGCGCGACCTCCTCGGCGCAGGAGACGTGGAGCGCGGTCGGGATGACATCGTTGCTGGACTGCCCGCGGTTCACGTGGTCGTTCGGGTGGACGGCGTCGCGGCTGCCGATGGGCTTCCCCATCAGCTGGGCGGCGCGGTTCGCGATGACCTCGTTCGCGTTCATGTTGGTGGAGGTCCCGGAACCCGTCTGGTAGACGTCGACGACGAAGTGCCTGTCGAGCTTCCCGTCGGCGACCTCGGCCGCGGCCTTGCCGATGACGTCGGCGAGCTTCGGATCGAGGTCCTCGATCTCGACGTTCGTCGCGGCGGCCGCCTGCTTGATGAGGCCGAGGGCCCGGAGGAACGGGCGGCGGAGCCCGCGCCCGCTGATCGGGAAGTTCTCGACCGCGCGCTGCGTGCTTGCGCCCCAGAGCGCGTCGGCGGGGACGCGCATCTCGCCCATGGAGTCCTTTTCGATGCGGGTCTGCATGATGTGTATTGTAAGGAGCCGCCTCAACGAATCGGGCGACGCCAGACTCGGAGGGAATTGCGCGTACGGCACGTGGCGTTCGGGCTCGTGCTCGCGAGCGGATGCCGGATCTACCGGGACTGCGGCGAGGTCAAGGAGACGGTCTGGGCGCACCTCGAGCCGGGCCAGGAGTGGCCGGACGACTTCGCCGACGGGTACTCCCCGTACTACGATCCCGGTCGGCTCGACTCCTATCTCACGCGCGCCGGGCGTGACGGCGACGTCCTCCTCTTCGCGACGCGCGTGACCTCCGGCGGTCTCTTCGGCGGCATGTCCGGGACGGCGTGGCGGGACGAGGACGTCGTCGGATACGCGCCGACGGGCCGCGTCGGGAACGCGCGCACGGTCCACGGCCGCGCGTGGCGCGAGTACCGTCTCCTCGGCGGACCGAGGGAGTCGCCGCGTGTCGCGGACGCGATCTCGAAGCAGCGTTTCGGGCGGCTCGACCGTCCGCGCTGAGGCGGCGACCCCGCAGCGCGCTCGAACTCCCCCCCTGCCCGCCGGCCCGCGGGCACGCGTCCGGGGCCGATGCGCGGGTGCGGACCCCAAGTCCGCACCCGCCGGCCGCAAGTCCTTCCCCCGCCGCGAGTTCCGGGCGCGGGACCCCGTACTCGGTACGAACTTCTCTTACGGATGCGGAGGCATGAGATGACGAACTCCCCGAAGGCGCGGCGCGTGCGTTGGCCGCTCCTCGCGCTGCTCTGGGTCTGGGCGGGCTCGATGGCGCTCGTCCTCGACCTCTTCCTCAACGTGCCGGAGCTCGACCGTGTGCGGCCGCGAGCGCGCGCGTACCGGGCCGCGAGGTACACGGCGCACGAGCTCGTCGGCGAGCCGTACGCCGAGGACGACGAGTTCGCCCGCGCGGGCGCCTGGCGGCCCCCCGT
>JAKLKT010000159.1 GCA_023150495.1 Planctomycetota bacterium | reverse complement strand
TCGCACACGTCCAGGCGGTAGCCCGCGTCCATCGACGCGAGCCGCTGACGCTCGGCTTCGAACTCCTTCGTGCGTCCCGCCTGCAGCAGGACGCTGGCACGGTCGAGCACGAGGTCGCACCGGCCGCTCTCGTCCTCGGTCCGGGCGATCGCGTCCTCGTAGGCGAGCACCGCATCGTCGTGCCGCCCCGCGGCCGCGAGGAAGGTCGCGCGGAACACTCGCGCATCGACGCTGTCCGGGTGCTCCCGGAGGACCTGGTCGCACACCTCGAGCGCGCGCTCCGTGTCGCCGAGCGTGGCGAGGAAAGCGGCGCCCTGCAGGCGTGTGCCGGCGTCCGGCGGCACGGTGATGCCGTAGCCGGCGAACAGGAGCCCGCCCGCCACGGCGATCGCCGTCGCGTAGAGGAAGACGCGCCGCCGGCCCTTCGACATCTAGTTCCGCTTCCCGAGCTGCTTCTGGAGCTCGAAGATCGGCAGGAAGACCGCGAGCACGATGCCGCCGACGAGGAAGCCCATGATGCCGATCATGATCGGCTCGATCATCGACGTAAGGGTCTTCACCGCCGCGCTGACCTGGTCGTCGTAGAAGTCCGAGATCTTCTCGAGCAGCTGCTCGAGCGAGCCCGACTTCTCGCCGATCTGCACCATGCGGGTCACCATCGGCGGGAACACCTTGCTCTCCATCAGCGGCTCGGCGAGCGTGTGGCCCTGCCGCACGTTCTCCTTCGCGCTGTCCACCGTCTCGCTGATGATCCGGTTGCCCGCGGTCTCCGAGACGATCTCCAGCGCGCCGAGGATCGGGACGCCCGACTTGATGAGCGTCGCGAACGTGCGGCTGAAGCGGCTCAGCGCGACCTTCTGGAAGAGCGGGCCGAAGACCGGGAAGTGGAGCACCATCCAGTCCCACTGCCGGGCGCCCCAGACCGACCGCTTCCAGACGACGAAGAGCGCGATCACGCCCGCGAAGCCGAACATCACCGCGAGGATGTGGTCCTTGAGCGCGAAGCTCACGGCGAGGACGCCCTTGGTGAGCTTGGGCAGCTCGATCTCGAGGGTGTCGAAGATCTCCTTGAACTTCGGCACGATGCCCACCATGAGGAACATCGTGATGCCGAGGACGAGCACCAAGCTGATGACCGGATAGGTCATCGCGGCGCGGATGTCGCGCTTCAGCTTGGCGGACGCCTCGAGGTACTCGGCGAGCCGCACGAGGATGTCGTCCAGCTGGCCCGACACCTCGCCCGCCCGCACCATGGAGATGTAGATGTTCGGGAAGACCCTCGCGAACCGCTCGAGCGCGGTGGAGAGGTCGGTGCCGCCCCGGACCGAGTCGATGACCCCGTCGAGCACGACGCGGAAGCCGGGCGTGTCGGCCTGCTCCTGGAGCACCTCGAGGGACTCGAGGAGGGGCACGCCGGCCGAGATCATCGTCGCGAGCTGCCGCGTGAAGATGACGATCTGGTCCTTGTTGGCGCTCGGCCGCGCGCGGGTGAGCCCCCGCAGGAGCCCGCCGCCGCCGCCCTTCTTGGCGTCGCCCCCGCCCGCCGACTGGCGGACGTCGAGGATGATCAGCTCCTTCTTGCGCAGGTCCGCGACCGCCTCGGCCTGGGTCTTGGCGGTCACGACCCCGGAGACCGTCTTCCCCTCGCGGTCGCGGGCGCTGTACTTGAATGAAGGCATCGAACCCCTCCCTCGATTCCGTTCGGACGACTACTCTTCCTTCACGACGACGCGACCGAGCACGGTGCCGTCCGGCATGATCTCGTCCGGCATCGTGACGCGCAGGACCTCCTCCACCGAGGTCGTGCCGCGCATGGCGTTGAAGACGCCGCAGCGGCGCAGGCTGATCATCCCGTGGTCCCGGATCGCCGCGTTCTTGAGATCGAGCGCCGACTTGCCCTCGATGATCAGCCGCTGGATGTCCTCGTTGAGCGGCATCGTCTCGAGGAGCGCGAAGCGCCCGGCGTAGCCGCCCTTGCACCGCGGGCAGCCGACCGGCCTGAACAGCTGCGCCGCCTCGGCCTCCTCGGCGAGGAACCCGACGCTCATGAGCCTCTCCAAGGGCGGCTTCTCGAGCGGCGCCTTGCAGTACTTGCAGAGGCGTCGCGCGAGGCGCTGCGCCGAGACGAGCAGCGTCGCCGACGACACCATGAAGGGGTCCACGCCCATGTCGATCATGCGGGTGATCGTGGACGCCGCGTCGTTGGTGTGGAGCGTCGACAGCACGAGGTGGCCCGTGAGCGCTGCCTTGATCGCGATGCCGATCGTCTCCGTATCGCGGATCTCGCCGATCATGATGATGTCGGGGTCCTGGCGCAGGATCGACCGCAGCGCACCCGCGAACGTGAGGCCGCGCTTCTCGGACACCTGGACCTGGTTGACACCGTAGAGCTGGTACTCGACCGGGTCCTCGACCGTGACGAAGTTGTACTCGTCGTTGAGCAGCTCCTTGACCGCGCTGTAGAGCGTCGTCGACTTGCCCGACCCCGTGGGGCCGGTCACGAGGATCATGCCGTGGCTCGCATCGAGCGCCTTGCGGATGTCCGCGAGCGTCCTCTCCTCGAATCCGAGCGAGTCGAGCGACAGCGCCAGGTTGCCGCCGTCGAGGATACGCATGACGACCTTCTCGCCGTGGACCGTAGGCAGCACCGAGACGCGGAAGTCGATCTGGCGCCCGTCGGCGCGGATCTGGAACTTCCCGTCCTGCGGCTTCCTGCGCTCGGCGATGTCGAGCGAGCACATGATCTTGATGCGCGAGACGATCGAGTTGTGGAGCGCCTTGGGCGGCGTGAACGCCTCGTGGCAGGCGCCGTCGCTGCGGAAGCGGACCCGGACGATCTTCTCGAAGGGCTCGATGTGGATATCCGAGACCTTCTCCTTGATCGCCTGGTAGATCACGAGGTTGACGAAGCGGACGACCGGCGATTCGCCCTCGTCCTTCGAGAGCTTCTCGATGTCGAGCTCCTCGACCTCCTCCTCCTTCTTGACCTCGATGTCCGCGTCGCCCATCTCGCCCATCACGGCCTCGAGCTCGGCGGCTCCCGGGTTGTAGACCCGATTCAGCGCCTTCTCGATGTTCTCGGGAAGGGAGAGGACGAGGCGGAGCTCGCAGCCCGTCGTGTTCCGGAGCTGGTCGAGCGTGACGACGTCGAAGGGGTTGCTGACGGCGACCGTCAGGACGTTCTCGATGCGGGAGATCGGCACCATGTGGTGCGAGTTGGCCGTCTCGCGCGGGATGACCTTCACGACCTCCGGGTCGAGGACGCAGTCGTGGAGCGTCACCGGCGTGACGCGCAGCCGGTCGGCGAGGATCCCGAGCAGGTCGTTCTCCTCGATGATGCCGCGCTTCACGAGCACGGCCGAGAGGCTGACGTTCTCCTTCGCCGCGGCCTCCGTGATCGTGTTGAGATCCTCCTCGGAGAGGACGTCGGCGCTGCGGAGGATGCGGGCGACCCGCTTGTCGAAGCTCCTAGACATGGCGGCGCGTGGCCTCCGTGCGGCGCGCCGTGGCCGCCGCCTGCGCGGGCTTCTCCGCGACCGCGGGCCCGGTGACGCCGCGCTGGAACGTGCGCTTCAGGTCCTCGGGGTCGGTCGTGCGCGCCATCGCCTCGTCGTAGGTGATGAGGCCCTTCTCGTAGAGCTCGAAGAGCGACTGGTTGCCGGTCTTCATGCCGTACTTCCCGCCCGTCTGGATCAGCGAGTAGATCTGGTGCGCCTTGTTCTCGCGGATGCAGGAACGGATGGCCTGGTTGGCGACCATCACCTCGCAGGAGAGCACGCGGCCGCGCCCGCTCGAGCGCGGGATGAGGCTCTGGCAGATGACGCCCGAGAGCACGAACGAGAGCTGCGTGCGGACCTGCTGCTGCTGGTGGCTCGGGAAGACGTCCACGATCCGGTTGATCGTCTGCACCGTGTCCGAGGTGTGCAGCGTGGCGAAGGTCAGGTGGCCCGTCTCGGCGAGGATCAGCGCGAGCTCGATCGTCTCGAGGTCCCGCATCTCGCCGATCAGGATGACGTCCGGGTCCTCGCGGAGCACCGACCGCAGCGCGTTCGAGAACGAGTGCGTGTCGGAGCCGACCTCGCGCTGGTTGAACAGGCAGTTCTTGTTGCGGTGCAGGTACTCGATCGGGTCCTCGATCGTGATCACGTGCTCGCAGCGGTGCTGGTTGATGTGGTCGATCATCGCGGCGAGCGTCGTCGACTTGCCCGAGCCCGTCGCGCCCGTGACCAGCACGAGGCCCTTCGGCTGCGCGCAGAACATCTCGCACGTCTCGCGCGGGAGCCCGAGCTCCTCGAAGGTCTGGATGGCGTACGGGATCACGCGGAACACGCCGCCGATCGCGCCGCGCTGCATGAAGACGTTCGTGCGGAAGCGGCCGAGGCCGTCGATGCCGAACGACAGGTCCAGCTCGAGGTCGCGCTCGAACTTCGCGATCTGCTCCGACGTGAGGACCGAGTAGATGATCTTCTTGGTCATGTCGGGTGCCAGGACCTCGTGCTCCGTCGAGACGAGGGAGCCGTCCACGCGCACCTTGGGCGGGGCGCCCGCCGTGATGTGCAGGTCCGATCCCCCCCGCTGGACCATGATCTGGAGCAGTTCTTCAATGCCGACCATGTCGTACGTCCGTCCTGCCGGCCCTGCCGGCTCATAGACCCGGCTTCCTATCGGCCCGCGCGGAATGCGGGTTTAGGAGGAGTTGGAAGCGGGGGAAGAAGACGGACCGTGACGGGGTGGTCTGCCCCCCGGGGTCGGGAAGGGAGGGGGCTCCGGGGGCCGTCCCGGAACGAGACGGGGCGCGGCGGGCGCCGCGGGGGGAGGGGGGAGGCGGACGAACCCGGTCGCGGGACCGGGTTCGCCTTGCCTGCGGGGGCTATTCGCCGCCGACGAGCACGATCTCGACGCGACGGTTCTTCGCCTTGCCGGCGGGAGTGTCGTTGGACGCGGCCGGCTTCTCGTCGCCGTAACCCGCGACCTCGACGATCGTCTCGTCGATGCCCTGGGCGATGAGGAAGTTGTGCACCGAGTTCGCGCGGGCGAGGGAGAGATCCTCGTTGCTCCTGTACCCGGACTTCCGGATCGGGTCGGAGTCGGTGTGGCCCTCGACGCGGATCTTCCCGACGCCCTTCGTCTCCTTGAGCGTGCGGACGACCTTGCCGAGCGTCGCCTCCGCCTTCTTGTTGAGGTCCGCCTGGCCGGGGTTGAAGGTGATGTCCGAGGCGATCACGAGCGTCGCGCCGCCGCCCTCCCGTTCCATCACCTGCACGCCGGTCCCGTCGAACTGGCGCTTCAGGGAGCTGATGTCGATCGTCGACCCGCCCGAGGCGCCGGCGTCGCGGCTGCCCGCGTACGCGAGCCGCGCCTCGAGGGCCTCGGCCTTCGCCCTCTGACTCTCGGCGTCGCCCTCGGCCTTGACCATCTGGGCGCGGAGCTCGGCCTCCTTCTGCTTCAGCTGCTGGTTCCGGCGCTCGGCGTCGGCCTTCTCCGCCTCGAGCACGCGCATCCTGTCCGTCGAAGACCGGCATCCGGTCGTCTGCAACAGGGCGCCCAGCGCCAACACCATCAACGCCCGGGGAATCACTCGCATCGCCTCCTCCTGTCCGTGCCGCGGTCGATACCTTGCGCCCGGCCGCCGTGGGCCTAGGGCTTGACCCCCCATTCTGAGCAGGCCATGCGCGGTCGTCAACTACCCACTGGAGGCTTTCACGATTTAGGGCCCAACGCCTAGTGGTCGGAGGGGGTGAGGGGGCGCGGGGGAGAGGCCCCGCCGTCCCCCCCCGGCCCCCCCCGCACCGGCCTTGCCCGGGCCGCGCCGGCGGGGCCGGGCCCGATCCGCCCCTAACCGCCCCGCACCCACGCGGGATACGTGACGAAGATCAGGTGGTCGATCGCGGGTCCGTAGAAGAGGACGGCCAAGGCCCCCATGGCGAGGAAGGGGCCGAAGGGGATCTCGCGGTTCCGCGTCACGGCCCAGATCAGGAGGCCGAGGACCGAGCCCCCGACCATCGCGACCATGATGGCGAGGACCGTTCCCCAGGGTCCGAGCAGGAGGCCGCACATCGCCATGAACTTCACGTCCCCGAGCCCCATCGCCTCGCGCCGGGCGATGAGGGTGCCCACCCACCGGATCGCCCCGATGATCCCCGCCCCCGCCGCGGCGCCGGCGACCCCGACGATCAGGGACGCGAGCCCCGGCTTGAACGTGGGCACGAGGTCGTGGCCGAAGAGCTGGGTGCCGTGGATGGCCGGGATGAAGAGCGCGCCGGCGGCCGCGACGACCGGGCCCGCGCGGAGGGTCAGCTCGTCGGGGAGGATCTTGTGCTCGAAGTCGATCGCGGTCGCCGCGAGGCAGATGGCGGCGAACGCGGCCGTCACGGCGAACGCGAGCCATGCGGGCGTCCAGCCGAGCGCGTCGACGCGCAGCACGGCCAGCAGGAAGAGGGCCGCGCAGCACGACTCGACGAGCGGGTAGCGCACGGGGATTCGCCACCCGCACGCGCGGCACTTCCCGAGGAGCAGGACGTACGACACGAGCGGGATGTTGTCGAACCAGCGGATCCCCGCCTTGCACGACGGGCAGTAGGAGCGCGTCTTGCGGAACAGGCCGAGCGGCTCGTCGCGCGGGATGCGGTGGGCGACCACGTTGAGGAACGAGCCGATGATGGCGCCGAGGCCCGCGGCAAGCGTCGCGTAGAGCGCGATCACGGCCTTGCCCCCGCGCGAGGCGGCGCGCCCGCTCCCGGCGACTCCCGGCGCGCCGCTGCCGCGCGTCTCACGGCTTCTCCTCCGCGATCGAGGCGCCGCGGCGGCGGTAGGCGCGCTTGCACTCCGGGCAGCGGAGGCGCGCGTCCAGCACGGCGCCG
>JAKLKT010000158.1 GCA_023150495.1 Planctomycetota bacterium | reverse complement strand
GGACGAGGAGCGCCACGAGCCAGAGCGGCGGGCAGCTCTCCGTGGAGTCGCGAGGCGGCATGGCGTGCATGCATCCTCGAGCATACCGCGCGGTCAGCCGACGACCTTCAGGTAGACGGCCTTGCCGTCGCCCGAGGCGTAGAAGTCGTCGAAGGTCGCGGCGCGCGCGTATCCGCAGCGCTCGTAGAAGGCGCGCGTCGGGTCGTACGCGGCGCGCGTCGACGTCTCGACGTAGATCCGCATCCCGCCCGCGCGCGCGATCTCCGCCTCCGCCGCCTCGAGGATCCGCCGGCCCACGCCGCCCCCCTGCCGCTCCGGCCTGACCGCGATCCAGTAGAGGTCGTAGCTCCTCTCCGTGCACGGGATCGGGCCCCAGCATGCGTAGCCGAGGAGCCCCGCCTCGTCCTCGACGAACAGGAACTCGTAACCGCTCGCCGCGCCGCGCGTCATGCGCTCCTCGACGAGCTCGCGCGCGATGGCGACCTCCGCCGCCGAGAAGACTCCCGTCTCGCGCACGAGCGCCTCGACCGCGTCCGCGTCCAGGGGGCCCGCCAAGCGCCGGAACTCCATCACTCCCCCCCGCGCCCCCCCGCAACCACGATCCGGCGCAGCACGTCCGCCGGCGCGAGCTTCCCCTCCTTCGCCGCGGCCATGAAGCCCGCGTCGGGCGAAAGGCACGGGTTCGCGTTCACCTCGAGGATCCACGGCCGGCTCCACTCGTCGACGCGGAAGTCGACGCGGCGCGGCGTGTGGTTGTACTCGTACGAGTCCTCGCGCCACTTCGCCGCGTACCCGACGATCCTCGGCTTCCCGGGCGCGTAGTCCACGAAGATCGTCTCCGCCGCGGGCAGCACGCGGACGCCCGTCTCCGTCTCGAGCAGCGAGAGGTTGAACTCGCGCCCCTCGACGTACGCCTCCGCGAAGGCCTCGTCCCCGAGCCGCGGCGCGCGCTCCGAGAGGAGCTTCAGGAGCTTCGGACCGCTCGCCTCCACGACCGCGTCGTCCTCGAGGCCGACGGACGCCTCCTCGTGCACCGACTTGAGGATCCAGCGGCCGCCCGCGACGCGCGCGCTCGTGATGAGATCGTCCACCGTCACCCACGCGGGCGTCGGGAGGCCGCGCAGCGAGAGCAGCCGCTTCGCGAGGACCTTGTTCGTCGTGAGGAAGAGCGCCTCCGTCGGGCAGCCCGTGTAGGGCAGCCGGAGCGCGTCGAGGACCGCGGGCGCGAGGTGGAGGAGCCGCGCCTTGCCCCCGACCGACTCGACGAGGTTGAAGACGAGGTCCGGCTTCGCGCGCCGGAGCGCCTCGCCCGTCTCCTCGAGGTCGAGCCCGAAGGGCACGAGCTGCGCGGAGTGGCCGACGGGCACGAGCTCCTCCGCGACGAACTCGGCCTGCGCGAGCGTGTCCTCCTCGTCGGGACGCGCCTCGTCGGGCAGGAGGTCGTGGAGGACCGCAACGCGCATGGCCCAAGAGTCTATCTTGGCGCGGGACGCGGGGGGGCCCCGGGGGCGCAACACTGCCTTCGGCCCCCCGGGGAAGCCTCCAGCCGGGCGGACTCCCGCCGTCCCTACCCGATCCGCTCGACGGCGCTCGCGACGATCCGGCGGATCAGCTCGCGGTACGGGACCCCCGCCTTCGTGCCGAGGATCGGGAGGTCGGAGTGCTCCGGATGGAGGCCCGGGAGCGGGTTCGCCTCGAGGACGGAGAGCCTGCCTTGGGCGTCGGCGCGGAGGTCGATCCGCCCGCCGTCGCGGCAGGCGAGCCCGCGCCACGCGGCGAGCGCGAGCCGTTCCGCCTCCGCCGCGAAGGGGCCCTTCGCAAGGGTGTACTCGCAGAGATCCTCGCAGTACTCCTTGTTCTTGTAAGTGTAGGAGTCGGCCTCCGCCGCCGGCTTGAGGATCACCTCGAGCGTCCCGATCGCGACCGCCTTCTCGCCGGTGCCCGTGATCCCGACGGTCACTTCCCGGCCCGGCAGGAAGGTCTCGACGAGCGCCGGCTGCCGGCAGGCGGCGATCACGCGAGCGCACTCCGCCTGAAGCGCCTCCCTGTCCCGGACCTTCGACTCCGCCCGGATGCCCTTCGCCGTGCCCTCCGCGACGGGCTTCACGAAGAGCGGGAACGGGAGATCGACCTTCCGGGCGTCCTCCGCCCGCTCGACGACCGCGAAGTCCGGCGTCGGGATCCCGAGGTCGCGCAGCACGCGCTTCGCGACCGCCTTGTGGAGCGTCACCGCCGCGCAGAGCGGGTCGCAGAACGTGTAGGGGATGCCGTACGCGTCCAGGAGCGCGGGCACCTGCGCCTCGCGGCCGAAGCCCCTCATCCCCTCCGCGATGTTGAAGACGAGGTCCCACTTCGCGCCCGCCGCGAGCCGCTCGACGAGGCGGCGCAAGTGCCCGACGCGCTCGGTCCTGTGCCCGAGCGCGAGGAGCTCCCGCTCGATCGCCTCGATCGTGCTCTCCCGGTCGAACTCCGCCGTCTCCTCCTCGCCGTATCCCATCGCGAGGTAGTCGGCGCGGAGGTCATACGTGAGTCCGACGAGCATCGCGCACCCTCAGTTCGCGGTAGAGCACCTTGTGCCAGCGCTCCGCGTCCTCGCGCTTCATCCCGAGCGTGTCGAGGATCGTGCTCCCCGGCGGGACGACGTAGGAAGGGCAGCTCCCCCCGACCCCCGCGACTCCCTTCTCGGTGTACTCGAAGGGGTAGATGCGGCAGATGAGCGGCCGCACCTCGACCGGCAGCGAGCAGCCTTCGGCCCCGAGGAACATGCAGTCGCCCGCGGGCTTCTTCCGGAGGATCGGCCGCGTCCCGTCCGGCCGGAACGCGCCCTCGAGCCACGCGGGATCGTCCCCCTGGTCGAGGTACGACGGGTCCGACGGCGCCCGGTCCTCCCAGAAGTCCCTTCGCCCCGTGTGCTCCGCGATCCGCTGCTTGTCCCCCTCGGTCACGAAGACCTCGGCGGTCTGGCAGCAGGTGCGCTCGACGAGCGCGTGCTTCGCGCAGCCCCACGGCCCGCACGCGTGCGACCCGCTCATGCCATCACGTTCGAGGACACGGGGTCCGGGTAGCGGAAGATCTTGCCCGCGTAGTTGCGGAGGAGGACGAAGTCGCCCTCGCGCCCCGCGACCATGTCGGGGTAGAGCGGGATCTTGCCGCCGCCGCCCGGGGCGTCCACGACGAACGTGGGCACCGCGTAGCCCGTGGTGTGCCCCCGGAGCCCCTGGATGATCTCGAGCCCCTTCTCGACCGGCGTGCGCAGGTGCGCGGAGCCGATGATCGGGTCGCACTGGTAGAGGTAGTACGGGCGCACGCGGGCCTTCAGGAGCCCGTGGACGAGGCGCCTCATCGTCTCGACGTCGTCGTTCACGCCCTTGCAGAGCACGGTCTGGCTGCCGAGCGGGATGCCCGCGTCGGCGAGCCTGCCGCACGCCTCGTGGACCTCGGGCGTCACCTCGTTGCCGTGCATGAAGTGGATGCTGATCCAGACCCGGTGCTTCCGGATCATGGCGAGGAACCCGGGCGTGATGCGCTGCGGCAGCGACGCCGGCACCTTCGACCCGATGCGCACGAACTCGACGTGCGGGATCGCGCGCAGCCGCGTGAGGATCCAGTCGAGGCGCTCGTCGCCCATCGTCAGCGGGTCGCCGCCCGAGATGAGCACGTCGCGGATCTCCGTGTGCTCGCGCACGTAGGCGAGCGCCTTCTCGTACTGCGCCTGGTTGAAGTGGTACTCGCCCGTGTGGGAGACGAGGCGCGCGCGCGTGCAGTAGCGGCAGTAGACCGCGCAGAAGCTCGTCACGAGGAAGAGCACGCGGTCGGGGTAGCGGTGCACGATGCCGGGCACCGGGCTCGCCGCGTCCTCGGCGAGCGGATCCTCGGCCTCGCCCGCCGACTGGAAGAACTCGTCGGCAACGGGGACCATCGTCCGCCGCAGCGGGTCCATGGGATCGTCGGGATCCATGAGCGACGCGTAGTACGGCGTGATGCCGACGGCCAAGCGCCCGCCGATCCGGTCGATCGTGCGCTGCTCGTCGTCGGAGAGACGGAAGACGCGGTCGAGGTGCTCGCGGTCGCGGAGGCGGTGGCGAAGCTGCCAGTGCCAGTCGTTCCACTCGTCCGGCGTCGCGTCGGGGAAGTGCTGGCGCCGGAACTTCTCGGACCTCTCGCTGATCGTGAAGGTGGGTTGCTGTGGGGGTGCCTGCGTGCTGCTAAGCGGGCCGGTATCTGGCCCGTGTTCGATCGTGTCCATGACCTCCCTAGCCTGGCGGCGCCGTAGGGGCCGCGCTTGATATTTCGGAATTGATTACCCGGCTCCCGAATGGAGTCAAGAAGGGTTTACCCCGAAACGCCGACAGACATTCAGGATTGCGCAAGGGGAGGGGGTCCGGGGGCCCCCCGGCCCCCCCATTCCCGGCCCGGCCGGGGCCCCCCCTACCGCGGCGGCCACGGGGCGAGGAAGAGGGGCCTCCCGCCCTCCAGGTCCGCGGCGAACGAGACGTTGAACCCGCCCGCCGCCGCGGGGTCGCGCGCGCGGACGTTCCACCGGCGGTTGTCGCCCGCCTCCGGGTCCCTTGCCGGCTCGCCCTCCCTGGGCCGGCGCAGGTACGCGTCCTTGCCGCCGAGGTCGAGGAAGACGCCGACCTGGGTCAGCGAGAACGACGCCGTCGAGGTCTTCGGCGGGTCCTTGTACTCCGGGCGCTCGTCGACGTCGCCGAACCCCTGCGCCCCCTCGTCGAGCACGTACGTGTCGTCGCCGCCCTCGTCGAGGAAGAACGCGTTGCTCCGCACCTCCGCGAGGCCGGTCGAGAGGATCCTCGCCTCGTAGCGGTCGTTCCCCGCCCCGCGGTCGATGAGGAACGCGTTCACGACGTCCCAGCCGAACCCGAACGCCGCGCCCGCGTTCTCGAGGAGCGTGTGCCGGTCGTTCCCCGCCTCGTCGATGAGCGCGCCGATCGCGAAGTGCGCGCCGGACCCCTGCGTGAAGTAGACGCTCTCGTAGACGTCGTCGCCGCGGCCGTCCCAGAGGAGCCCGGTGCCGTACCAGTAGCCGATCCCCTGGCTGAAGTTGCCCGCCTCGTACCTGTCGTTGCCCTCCGCGTCGAGGAGCGCGCCGAGCCCGCCGGCCCAGCTGTGGCCGTCGCTGCCGTCGCCGCGCCGCCCGAACCCCGCGCCCTGCGCGTTGTTCGCTGCGATCCTGTCCGCGGAGTGGTAGTCGGCGCGCCCGGCCTTCGCCGCATCGCGCTCGGCGAAGTAGGTGTCGTTGCCCGAGCGGTCGGCGAGGATTCCGACTCCCCCGGGTCCCCCGTACCCCTGCCCATCCCCCTCGAGAAGACGGTACGAATCGTTCCCGCCCGCGTCGAGCAGGAGCCCGATGCCGAACATGCCGGCGCCCTGCCCGCCCGCGGCGATCTCGTACTCGTCGTCCCCGCCCTCGTCGACGAGCGCGCCCATGCCGAACATCCCGAAGCCGAGGCCGTAGCGGCCGGTGCGCCACTCGTTGTCCTCGTCGCCGGCGACGCAGACGATCCCGCAGCCGAGGATGCCGCTCGCGAGCTCGGCGCTGCCGCCCTCCTTCCGGAGGTCGAAGCCGTTGCTGTCGCCGAGGACGCCGCCGTGCCCGAGCATGAGGGCGACCGAGAGCGGGCGGCGCGGGCCGGTCGCGCCGAGCGGCCCCCAGAAGACGCCGCTCTCCCCGTCGAAGTCCACGACGAGGAGCGGGTTCTCCTCGCGGCGGTCCCCTTCGCCCCGGTTGTCGAACCGCACCGCGCCCCACGGCGTCTCGAGGCGGAACCGGAACTCGGGCCACTCGCCCTCGGGGATCTCGCGGCGCGCGTCCTGCGCCGCCTGCAGCGCCTTCAGGCAGCCGTAGTAGAGCGACGGCCTGTCGATCCGCTTCGCGATGTCGTCGAAGACCGGGTCGTAGCCCATCCCGTCGGGCGTCTCCTCGAGCAGCCGCGGCAGCGCGGCGAAGAGGCGATCGCGCATGTCGAAGGGCACGTCGCGGAGTCCGAGGTCGATCCACTCGCGCGCCTCGATGAGGTTCAGGACGAGCCTCGAAAGGGGAAGCTGGAGGGGTGCGGGGACCTTGTCCACCTCGGCGCGGAGCCTCGCGCGCGGCGTCGGCTCCTCTTTCGCGAACTGCGCGCCGAAGCTCATCGGACGGCGCAGCGGCTTCCCGGAACGCTCGAGGAGCGTCTCGCAGGCGTGCAGCAGCGGCTCGCTCTCCCACGGCTGCGGATCGAGGTTGCACGAGTACCCGCGGAACGCGCCGAGGAGCCGGTCGGTGCCGAGGACGACGCCGAGCCTGAAGAGCGTCTCCTTGCGGTCCTTCGCGTCGGGCGCCTCGCGCAGCTTCTCCGGCAGGAGGAGCTCGTCGACGGCGTTGCCGAGCGTCCGCGCGAAGCCGTACGTGTCGAGCGGGCGTGCGTGGAGGTCCTCGAAGAACGGCAGCACGTGCGGGATCGTGCGCGGGTGCGGATAGCGCCCCCAGTGCGCGAGCGGGCGGTAGCCGAGGTCCTTCTCCGCGATCCCCATCGCCGCGAGCGCGTCGCCGAGCGCGTCGGGAGGGGGCTCGGAGCCTGCGGGCACGGCGGCGCATGCCGCGAGGAGGAGGATGGCGAGGGGGCGTGTGGCCATGGCCACGACGATACCCGGCGCCCCGCGCCGCGCCCGAAACGGGCGCGGGAGCGCCGGAGCGCTCCCGCGCGGAAACATGGTTCCGGTTCAGCGGGCGGGCGGGCGCGAGCAGGTGCCGCACCAGTCGTCCATCGGCGGCAGCTCCCCGATCGCCGCGAGGATCTTGTCGTAGTCGGTGTACTCCGGCGGGGAGAGGAGGTCCTGCGGGTGGCCCGGGTCCAGCAGCGGGTGCCGGAGGGCGGGATAGATCTCGCCCGGCTGCGGGGTCACTTCCTCCGTCTCGGTGCCCAGGTAGTGGACCACCTGGTGGGCGGCGATGGCGCCGAGCGCGGTGCCGTCCGCCTCGTTGAAGTCGATCACGATCCCGGAGAAGGGCGTCCCGTTGGCCGTCGGTCCCGGCACGGCGCCCGCGACGCTCGCGATCCCGTAGTCCATCTCGTACACGAGGAACAGGTTGAGCGCGCCCTCCGGGTAGCCGGCGGTGTTGGTCGTGATCATGTCGTCCGTCATCCACTGGTCCCAGATCCAGTCGTAGTACGGGTCCATCTTGGCGAACGAGATGTCGCCGAGGCGGATGCCGTCCTGCCCGAGGAGCGCGTCGAGGGTCTTCAGCATGTCGGAGACCTTCGCGTCGTACATGGCGTACCACGGGTCGATCCAGAGGCCGTCCGCGAGGAACACCCGGATGTCGAGCGTCCCCTTCTCGATCGGGGCGGTGCACTGGACGACGGTCACCTTGACCGTGAGGCTGCCGGTCGCGCCGTACGAGTCGCGCAGCCGGAAGCGGTAGTCGCCGCCGCCGCTCTCGAGCTGGACCTCGGCGAGGTCGGAGTTGGGCAGCTCGACGTTCAGATAGCCGAGTGCTCCGGCCGGGTAGTTGGACAGCCACCCGATCGGGCCCGTCATGTCGTAGCTCTCGTAGACCGTGCCCGAGGGACCCTCGAGCCCGATCAGGTCGATCATGGACCAGGGCTCGCCCGTCGCCTCGAGGAAGATGCTCAC
>JAKLKT010000157.1:6938-8174 GCA_023150495.1 Planctomycetota bacterium | reverse complement strand
GGAGCCCGCCAACGCGGCCGACTCCGGCGACGGCTTCGTTTTGGAGCCGCGGCCGCCGGCCTACGTCGCGGACGGGAGGGAGGTGCTGTCCCCGGTTGCCGCCTGATCACGGCTCGACAACGGGGAACGGGTTCCCGGACCCTCCCTACTTCCCCTTCACAACCTCGACGGGGGCGATCTTCTCGAGATCCGCCTTGATTTTCTTCGCGTCCCCGGCGACCACGACGACCAGCCCGTCCGGATGGAGGTGCTCCTTCGCGACCGCGAGGAGATCCTCCGCGGCAGCCGTCCGGTAGCTGTCGAACGCCGTCCTGTAGTAGTCCTTCGGCAGCCCCTGCTCCAGCAGCAGCCAGATCGCGGCCGCCCGCGACTGCGGCGTCTCGTAGCGGCCCGCGAAGCTCCCGACGAGGTCGCTCCGGGCGAGGTCCATCTCCTCCGCCGTCGGCGGCGCCGCGCGGAGCTTCTCGAGCACCTCGAGGATCGCGCGTACCGCCTCCGCGGTCCGCTCGGTCTTCGTCGACGTGCCCACCTGGAACCCTCCCCCGAACCGCTGGGCGCGGAAGCCGCCGGAGGCGCCGTACGTGAGCCCGAGCTCGACGCGCAGCTTGTCGTTCAGCCGCGAGAGGAACCCCCCGCCGAGGATCTGCGAGAGGACGACCGCCTTGTGCCAGTCCGCGTGCTTCCGGCCGATCGCGAGATGGCCCGCGCGGATCTCGCTCTGCGCGGCGCCCGGCGCGTCGACCACGACGATTCGCAGCTTCCCGGTCTCGGGGAACGGCGGAAGCCCCTCGGACATGCTCTTCCCGAGCACCTTCCACCCGCCGAAGTGCTTCGCCGCGAGCGCCTTCGCCTCGTCGAGCTTCACGTCGCCCGCGAACACGAGCGTCGCGGCCTCGGGCCTGAGCGCGGGCACCCAGAACGCCTCGACATCGTCGCGCGTGAGCGCCTGCACGTCCGGGATCTCGCCCGTCACTCTGCGTCCGTACGGGTGGTCGCCGTAGAGGCGCCGCGCGAACTCCCGCCCGGCGAGCACGCCCGGGTCGTTCTCGTCGACCATGAGCTCCGTCGCGGTCTGCTGCTTCAGGATCTCGAGCTCCTTCTCCGGGAATGTCGGCGTGAGCGCGACCTCGGCGAGGTACGCCATCGCGAGCGGCAGCTTCTCCGCGAGGCACGACGCGCCGACGCTCGCGCTGTCGGCGCCCGCGCTGCCGCCGAGGCTGATCGCGTGGAAGTCGA
>JAKLKT010000157.1:0-6913 GCA_023150495.1 Planctomycetota bacterium | reverse complement strand
CGTGAGCATCGCCAGCGCGAAGTGGGCCGCGCCGGGCTTCGTCTCGGCCCACTGGCCGCCGTCCAGGTGCAGCGAGACCGACACGTGGGGGACCTCGTGATCCTCGATGACGACGACCTTCATCCCGTTGTCGAGCGCCGCGGACTCGTACGCGAAGTCCGGCGGGGTCTCAAGCAGGGGGGCGAGGGGGGCAGAGGCCAGAAACCCCTCCGGCCGCTCGATCTTCCCCTTGGACCCGCTGCGCGCGGCGACGCGGTTCTCCCTTGGTTCCTCGACGGGCGGCGCGCCCTCGTCCTCGTCGCCCCCGGACCCCCCGAGCACCCCCTTGAGGAAGCCGCCCACGGACGGCTCGACCGTGACCGAGCTCCGGCGCTCGTCCGCGAGGTAGGTCTTCGCCACTCGCTGGACGTCCTCGACGGTCACCGCGCGGATCCTGTCGAGCGCGACGTTCACGTAGTCCGCGTCGCCGCGAAGGAGCGCCGCCTCCCCGAGGGCGTTCGCCTTCCCCTCGACGGTCAGCGTCTCGGTGACGACCGCCGCGAGCGCGCTGTTCTTCGCCTTCTCGAGCTCCTCCTTGCCGACCGGCGTCTCGCGCACGCGCTTCACGTGCTCCGCGAGCGCGTCCATCGCCTTCTTCTTGTCCCCGTTCGGCCCGAGGACCGCGCCGAGGATCGCGAGCCCGTCCTGCTCGAGCGTGAAGTGCGAGGCCATCGCCGTCTGCGCGATCCGGCGCTCCTTCACGAGGTCGAGGTTCAACCGGCTGCTCTCGCCGTCGCCGAGGATCGAGAGGAGCAGGTCGAGCGCGGGCGCGTCGGCGTGCGCCATGGGCACGGTCCGGAACGCTTGGGCGACAACCGGCACCGGCCCCTTCTTCTCCTGGATCGTGATCTCGCGCGCCGCGGTCTGCTCCGGCTCGCGCTCTGCCACGCGCGGGGGATCCGGGCACTTCGGCACCCAGCCGAACCAGCGCTCGGCCGCGCGCTGCGCGTCCTCGTGCTTCACCGCGCCCGCGATGACGAGCACGGCGTTGTTCGGGACGTAGAACGCCGACCAGAACGCCTCGAGCTCCTCGATCGTGGCCGCGCGGAGGTGCGGGATGCGCCCGATCGGCATCCAGCGGTAGGGGTGCTTCAGGAAGATCTTCTCGAGAGCCTGCTCGGGCGCGAGGCCGTAGGGCGGGTTGAGGTAGTTCTGGCGCCGCTCCTCCTCGACCACCTTCCGCTCGGTGTGGAACCCCTCGGCATCGACCCTGAGGAAGAGCATCCGCTCGACCTCGAGCCAGAGGATCAGGTCGAGCTGGTTCGACGGGAGCTCGTTCACGTAGGTCGTGTTGTCGAACGACGTGAAGGCGTTGTTCGTGCCGCCGGCGCGCGTCGTCAACCTGTCGAAGTCCTTGGGGCCGACGCGCTCCGTGCCGCGGAACATCATGTGCTCGAACATGTGCGCGAACCCCTGCCGGTCGGGCCGCTCGTCCTTCGAGCCGACGTGGTACCAGACCTGCACCGCGACGATCGGCGACGAGAAATCCTCGAGCGTGATCACGCGGAGGCCGTTCGCGAGGACCTTCTCGCGGTAGTCGTAGCGGCGCTCACCCGCGAGGAGAGCGACCGGGAGAAGGAGGAGGCAGAGGAGTCGGCGCATCCGGGTAAGGATACGCGAGGCGGTCAAGCGAGCCGAGCGAGCGCGGCGCGACCTTCCCGGAGGAGGTCGCCGTCGCCGATGTCATGCGCGTAGAGCGTGACGCCGAGCGTGTGGGAGAGCGCGCGGAACCGGGCGCGGGCGGCGGTCGCCTCGTCGATTGCGCCGTAGCCCTTCTCGAACGCCGCGCGCGGCACGAACGCGAACGCGACCATCAGGTCGCACGCGGGGTCGCCGCGGTGCATGTCTCCCCAGTCGATGACGCCCGCGAGGGACCGGTCATCGCCGACGAGGATCTGCCGGCAGTAGAAGTCGCCGTGCAGCGTGCACGAAGGGAGGGGGCTCCGGGGGAGGGGGGCGAGGAGCGGGAGCCAGGGATCGGGGCTGTCGATGACCCCGAGCGCCGCGAGGGCGGAGAGCCGCTCGCGCGCGGGCGCCGCGCGCTTAGCGTGGTCCATGCGACCGATCCAGTCGCCCGGGAGGCCCTCGACATCGAGGTCGTGGATCGCGCGGAGGAACTCCCCGAGCGATCCCGCGAGCGCGCGGCGTTCAAGATCCGCGAGCCGCGCACGGTCCGCGGTCGTGCCCGGGACGTACCGGTGCCGCGCGACGAGCCACGGGAACTCCGCCATGGCCTCCCCGACGACCTCCGCCGCGGAGACGGGGGCCGGCAGCCGCCCCGCGATCCGCGCGACGAACGCGCACTCGTTCGCGAGGTACCGGGCTTGCGCCTCCCCGCGCGGGAAGCGGTAGACCCACTCGCCGTCGACGAGATAGGCGACGTTGTCCCACCCCTCCCCGAGAAGCTCGACGGCGCGGGGCTCGGCGCCCGTCCGCTCCCGGACGAGCCTCCGCGCGAGGTCCAGGTCGACCCGGCGCTCCGCCTCCCACGGCTTCCGCAAGGCCGCGCATTTTACCCGCCGGTGATGCGGGCGTGACGCCCACGCGCGACACCGTTGCGCATGCGAAGACTCGGACTCCTCCTCTGCCTCGTGCTCTCCGCCAGCGCCGGCGACGAGCCGCTCGTTCGCGTCCACGACCTCGCGGATCTGAAGGCCTACGACATGTGGTTCGCGCTCGCGATGGCCAAGGTGAAGGCGGCGGCGAAGGGCGCCGACGTCCTTGCCCATGGCGACACGCTCGTCGTCATCGCGTCCGCGGCGGTGCAGGAGAAGGTCGCGGAGGAGCTCGGCGCGATCCGAAAGGCCTTCGGCATCCTCGTGACCATGGAGGTGCGCTTCGTGAAGGCGGAGGGCGACCTCGGCGTTGCCACCGTGCCCGTCGGGAAGC
This sequence comes from Planctomycetota bacterium, assembly GCA_023150495.1. Lineage (GTDB taxonomy): Bacteria > Planctomycetota > PLA2 > PLA2 > PLA2 > PLA2. Next base: position 3,985 of record JAKLKT010000157.1, on the reverse strand, counting down.
TCGACGCCCTGCTCCAGGAGAGGAAGGCGGAGCTGACCAGGGGGCCCACCCTGACCTGCTACAACGGGCAGCAGGCGTCCCTCTCGGCCGTCCGACTGGTCACCTACGTGAGCGACTTCGCGTTCTCGTCGGACGAGGAGGGCAACGTGACGGCCGATCCCCTCGTGGAGACGCTGCCGCACGGGATCAGCGCGAAGCTGCGCCCGTTCGCCTCGGGCGGGAAGGTCCGGGTCGCGGCGGAGGTGACCATGGTCGAGGTGGGGGCGGAGATTCCCGAGATCGAGCTGCCGTTCCCGCTCCCGACCCCGGTGAAGATCCAGGTCCCCGAGACAAGGACCCGTTCGGTCACGGAGATCGTGGACTGCGCGCCCGGGGAGTACGCCGTGCTGGACCTCGGAGGAGGGCAGGCCGTGCTCATCCGGGCGATCCTCGCCGCGGACGCGGCGGGCTCGACGGAGGAAGCCGGGTCGAAGTAGTCCCGTCCCCCGGGCCCCCTGAAGCTACCCTCCTGTGGTTGCCCGGCCCCGTGGCAAGGGGCCACGGCCGCCTCACCTCCGCAGCCGAAACTCCGCCGCGACCGGGTAGTGGTCGGAGTAGGTGAACTCCTTCACCACGCGGTAGGACTCGACCTCGAAATGGCGGCTGAAGAGGATGTAGTCGAGCGTGCGGTTCGGCGCGCCCGTCGGGTAGGTCCAGAACTCCGCCCGGTCCTCGTGCCGCACCGTGTGCAGGCCGGCCGACGCGAAGATCGCGAGCGTCCGGTCGCCGCGGTAGCTCCGCACGTCGCGCTCGCCCTCGGGGAAGTCGCCGTCCTTGCAGCCGGGCGGCACCGTGTTGAGATCCCCGAGGAAGAGGATCGGCACGTCGCCGAGCCGACGGATCTCCGCCGCGATGCTCTCCGCCTGCCGTGCGCGCGTCACCGGGTTGTAGGGATGGAGGTGCGTGTTCCCGATCCAGACCACGCGCCCGTCGACGCCGAACGGCGCGAGCGTGAACCCGCAGGCGGCGAGGCGGAAGACGCGGCCGGGGAGGATCGACTGGATGCGGGGGGAGGGGGCGTGGGGGAGGCGGGAGAGCAGCAGGTTCTCGTAGCGGAAGGCGGCGAAGCCGACGCGGTGGGGGATCGTCGTGCCGTACCCCGCGAGCCTCGTGTAGTAGTCGCGCTGGCGGAAGCGGCGCGCGCCGTTGTTGAGCCCGAGCGCGTGGTGGAAGACCTCCTGCAGGCCGACCGCGTGGTAGAGGTCGTGGTTCCTCCGGAGCCAGTCCGCGATGTGGAAGGCGTAGGCGCGCGTGTCGTGGAGCAGCTCGATCCGCGCGCGGTCGGTCTCCGGCGCGCCGCGCAGCAGGTAGGGGAGCTTCGGCCCCTGCCCGAGGTGCGTGTTCGCCGTCAGCACGCGGAGCCGCGTCGCGACGTGCCGCGGGTGGCGCGCCCTCGCGCGCGGAAGCGTGAGCGTGTTCATGCGAGCGTTCCCTCCCCACAGAGCTTCGCGATCCGGTAGAGCCCGAACTTCGGAAGCCGGGTGAAACCCGACCAGGCGGCCGAGGCGAGGATGCCGTCCTCGAGCCACTCCTTCAGCCACTGCGCCGCGTAGCGCGCGTCGCGCTGCTTCAGGCCCGCGCCGCTCTCGCGCGCCCACCGGCGGTTGTACCACTCGTGCACGCCGACCGGCCGCGAGAGCACGAGCGGCAGGCCGAGCGCGCCGAAGAACGTCATCTCGCTCGGCTTCGTCCACAGGACGTCGGTCCTCGCGAGCAGCGCGTTGAACGCGCGGAAGTAGTCGAGCACCTGCGGCTCGAAGAGGATCTCGACCGCGCCCTCGAGCCGGTGCTTCGAGATGAGCTCGCGGAAGCGGTCGCGCACCGCCGCGCGAACGCCGGCGACGAGCGCGAGCTTGAGCCGGCCCGCCTCGATCTCCGGGCGGAGCCCCGGGAGGAAGCGCGCCGCGATCTCGCTCTGTGCCCCCGCACCCCCCACGGCAAACGTCACGAGGGGCGCCGCCCCCTCCTCCGCGCGCGGAAGGTCCCCGAGGAAGTGGCGCACCTCGTCCGGGTACGAGTCCCGGAAGCTCCCCTTCCGGTCGAGCCGCACGATGCGCCCGGCGAGGTTCCGCTTGAGCGTCGCGAGATCCTCCCCGCCGACGAGCTCGTGCGGGAGCGGGTACCCCGTCGCGCGGATGCGCGCCTTGGGCACGCCGTACGCGCGCAGCCGGCGCAGCGCGCGCATGCTCGGGACGAGGTAGGTGATGCGCGTATTCGCGGGCTCGGGCGGCGCCCAGGCGCGGTTGATGTCGGAGTCGGTGACGACGCAGTAGACGCGGTCGAGGCCGTTCGCGTCCGCCGCGAGCGCCGGCGCGAAGAAGGTCGTCAGGATCGCGCGGCCGCTCTCCCGCGCGCTCTCGACGAGCCGCCGGCCGATGCCGCGCTGCACGAACCGCTCCAGCGCGCGCACCGCGACGGTCTTCCGCGACTGGTCGCGGTAGGGGTGCAGGTGCGGGATGTGCGTGTAGCGCTCGACGAGCATCCGCAGCGGCGCGCCCACGACCGGGATCCCCGACCAGCGCGTGGTCGCCTCGTAGAGCCGCCGCGAGCGCGCCCAAAGCCGCATCTCCTCCGGGCCCGCGACGGCGGGGGAGTCGGCCTCGAGCAACTCCGTGCCGAGGAACTGCGCGAGGGCGTGCGCGGGCCGCAGGTGGCCGTAGCCCATGTTGAGGGCGACGACGAGGGGGGGCGCGGGGGGGAGCGCTCTCATGTGGGGGCGAGCGTCACCTTCGCGCGCCGCCGCGGCGCGTCGAGGAGCGCCGTGCCCGCGCCGAGGCGGAGGACGTTCCCGCGCCAGACCACGCGCCGGCGGAACGCGGCGACGAGCCAGAGCCCGAGGAGGACGAGGTCCTTCGCGGGGATCATGAGAAGGCCGCGGGGCGGGAAGGAGACGCCGCGGAGGCGCCGCGCGACGACGGAGTCCGAGAGGACCTTCGCCGCGACGATCGCGATCGCGAGCGCGGGCCGCCCCGCGGCGGCGAGCGACGCTGCCCACCAGACGGGCTGGAGGAGCGGCTCCGTGAAGAAGGCGAGGGGCGCCATGCGCCGGCGGATCTGCGCCCAGCGCAGGTGGCGCGAGAGGAACGACCGGAAGCTCCAGCGCACGTTCACGGTCGCGACGACGTGCGGCGAGAGAGCCACTTTGAATCCGGCCTTCCGGAACCGGATGCCGAGCGCGTGGTCCTCGGCGAGGACGTCGCGCACGGCCTCGAAGCCCCCGACCGCGGCGAGGTCCGCCTTCCGGAAGAGCATCGACTTCCCGATCACGATCGGCGTGCGGCAGATCTGCGCGGCGCAGACGGCGCTCGCGACGAACGAGTTCAGATGGAGGTTCTCGAAGAGCGCCCCCATGCCCTTCTCGCCGGCGCCCGCGAGCACGCTCGTCACGAGGCCCACCCGCGGGTCCCGCATCTCGGACACGAGCTCCGCGAGGTAGTCCGGGTGGACGCGCGTGTTGGAGTCCGAGATGAGCCAGTGCGCGTGGCTCGCGAGGCGTGACATGGCGGCGAGGTTGTTGACCTTCGGGTTCCTGCCGAGGTCGGGCGCGCACGTCGAGACGCGGATCGGCACATCCGGGTGCGCGCGGCGCAGCCGCTCGAGGACCTCGAGCGCGGGGTCGCGCGGGTCGGCGACGCCGAACACGAGCTCGAACCGCGGGTAGCGCTGCGCGGCGAACGACGCGAGGTTCTCGTAGAGCCCATCGTCGACGCCCTTGAGCGGCTTCAGCAGCGAGACGGGCGGGCGCGCGCCCGCGGCCCGCCCGCGCCGGCGGAGATGGACCGCGACCGCCAGGTTCGCGGCGAGCGTCAGCCCGAGCGAGAGGAACGCGAGAGAGACCAGGAACCAGGTCACGAGGCCCCACTGTCGGGCCGGCTGTCCCGGCCGGCCCTGACCTGAGCATCGACCGCGGGGATGAGCCCCTCGTGAGCGGAGTGTGAGTTTCGTG
>JAKLKT010000156.1 GCA_023150495.1 Planctomycetota bacterium | reverse complement strand
CGCCGGCCGCGGGCGCGCCCTCTTCCTCGCGCACTGCGCCGGGTGCCACGGCGAACGCGCGGACGGCAACGGCCCCGCCGCGCCCTTCTTCGGCGACCACCCGCCGAGGAACCTCCGCCGCGGCGACTACAAGTTCCGGTCGACCAAGGACGCGGCGCCGCTCGACGAGGACCTCCTCCGCACGATCCGGCAGGGCGCGGGCCCGTCGATGCCCGCGTGGCCGCACTTCTCCGACGCGCAGGCGTGGGATCTCGTGGCCTATCTGAAGAGCATCCACCCGTATTTCCTTACGCAAGAGCTCCTCGTGACGGGTGCGGGGGGCGCGGGGGGGTGAGGATCGTGCAGGAGGGCGCCGACACCGACGACGCGTCGGGCTGCGACCTCGAGGGAGGCGCGGTCCGGAAGGGCCCGGACGGCCGCTGGCTCTGGGTCGACGCCTCGGGCGAGCGGCCGATCACGGACGGCTTCCGGGCGGGCCCCTACGCGTTCCGCCTCGGCCGCGTCGTATACGACTGGATGGAGGAGTTCCGGCCGACTCCGCTCACGGTCCCGGAGCCCCCGTTCCCCTACTCGGCGGAGTCGGCGGAGAGGGGCATGCGCGTCTACCGCGAGCTCGGCTGCGCGAGCTGCCACGGCCTCGAGGGCAGGGGGGACGGGGCCGCGGCGGCCGATGCCCGCGGCAACCTCGGCGAGATCGTCCTTCCGACCGACTACACGCGGGGCGCCCGCTTCTTCAAGGGGGGCGGCGACGCCAAGAGCATCGTGCGCACCTTCCTGACCGGCCTCCACGGCACCCCGATGCCCTCGTTCGCCACGAACTTCGAGCAGGTCGCCTCCGCGCCCGCCCCCGGCGCCCCCTGGGATCTGGCCCACTACGTGATGCGCCAGGCCGGGATCCGGTAGGATTCCCCGCCGTGAAGGTCCGGAGGAGGCAGGTCGGCGACGTCGACGTCCTCTCGTTCGAGGGCGAGTTCGACGCCTCGACCGTCCCCGCCATCGAGGCCATCGACGGCCTCGTCGAGCGGGGTCGGACGAGGCTCGTCTTCAGCTTCAAGGGGCTAACGTTCGTCGCGTCGCCCGTGATCGGGTACTTCGTGAAGATCGGGAAGCGGGCGAGGGATCTCGGCGGGGGAGTCGTCCTGTCGCGACCGTCCCAGTTCATGCAGGCGACGATCCGCACCCTCGGGCTCGACCAGATCTTCGACGTGTTTCCCGACGACGACGCCGCGGTGAGGCACTTCGGGGGGGTCCGGGGGCCGGCTGGTGACGCGCGACCGCCCGAGGGGTAGGATGCGCGTGGTGAGGATCGGCCACAGCCGGCGCGGCGACATCTCGCTCGTCTCGCTCGAGGGCGAGTTCGACTTCCACGACGTCACGCACGCTTCGGACACCATCGGGGCGTTCATCGACGCGGGCGCGCGGCACATCCTCTTCGATCTCAAGGGACTGCGGTTCCTGAGCTCGGGGGGCATCGGCTACTTCATCCAGACCGCGAAGCGGCTCCGGGGCCTGGGCGGCGAGGCCGTCCTCGCGAGCGTCCCGGACTCGTTCGACTGGGTGGCGCGCACGCTCGGGATCGATCGCGTGATCCGCATGTTCCCCGGCGAGGCCGAGGCGATGGCGCACCTCCGCGGGACCGACGTTTCGGCCGGCGCGCCGGGGGGTCCTGCGCAGGCGTCGCCGTAGGGCCCCCGGAGCCCCCACACGTCCTCACCCCGGGGCGGGGATCCGTACGCGGACTTCTCCGCAGTCCCCGCTCGCGGCGCCGGGGGCGCGGCGCGGTGCGGGAATTGCACTTCCGGCAGCAATGCCCCTGACGACCGCCGAACTGGTCCGCCGTTACGACCGGCCGGGACCCCGTTACACGTCCTACCCCACGGCGCTCGAGCTCCACGAGGGGCTCGGCGTAGACGCCTACCGGGAGGCTCTCGAGCAGGCGGGGCGCCGCGACGGCCCCCTTAGCCTCTACGTCCATCTGCCGTTCTGCGAGGAGCGGTGCCTCTTCTGCGGATGCCACGTGGTCGTCACAAGGCACCACGAGGTCGCGGAGCGCTACCTCGGGTTCCTCGAGAAGGAGATCACGGCGGTCTCCGCGCTCCTCGGGCGCGGCCGCCGGGTCACGCAGCTCCATTGGGGAGGCGGGACGCCGACGTACCTCTCCCCGGACCAGATGCGCCGGCTCTTCGGCGCGCTCCGGCAGCGGTTCGCGATCGACCCGGACGCGGAGATCGCGATCGAGGTCGACCCGCGGGTCACGACGCCCGAGCACCTCGAGACGCTCAGGGAGCTCGGCTTCAACCGGCTCTCGGCGGGGGTGCAGGACTTCTCGCCGGTCGTGCAGGAGGCGATCGGCCGCCACCAGACCTACGCGCAGGCCGAGGCGCTCGCCGTGAAGGCGCGCGCGCTCGGCTTCACGTCCCTCAACCTCGACCTCGTCTACGGGCTGCCGCGGCAGACCGCCGCGAGCTTCGAGGAGACCCTGAGGACGGTGACCGGGCTCCGGCCGGACCGGCTCGCGATCTACAGCTACGCGCACGTCCCGTGGCTCAAGGGCCACCAGAGGAAGATCGACACGGAGGAGCTGCCGCAGGCCGAGACCAAGGCGGCGCTGCTCTCGTCTGCCGTGCGCATGCTCACCGCCGCGGGCTACGTTCCGATCGGCATGGACCACTTCGCGCTGCCGGACGACGAGCTCGCGCGCGCGGCACGCGAGGGCGGGCTCTGGCGCAACTTCATGGGCTACACCGTGCGACGCGGGAACGACCTCTTGGGCCTCGGCCTCTCGGCGATCGGTGACATCGACGGGACCTTCTTCCAGAACCACCGGAAGCTCCACGCCTACGAGCGCGCGGCCGCGGAGGGCGGGCTCACGACCGAGCGCGGCTACGCCCCGACGCCCGACGACCGGCTCCGCCGCCACGTGATCACGGAGCTCATGTGCAACTTCCGGCTCGACCGCGCGGACGTCGAGCGGCGCTTCGGGATCCGCTTCGACGAGGCGTTCGCGCGCGAGCTCGGCGAGCTCGGCCCTCTCGCGGAGGACGGGCTCGTGCGGATCGACGCGAAGGGGGTCACGGTCCTCGAGCGGCTCTTCGTGAGGAACGTCTGCATGGTCTTCGACGCCTACCTCGGCCGCCACCGGGGCCGGCCGCGCTGGTCGCGCACCGTGTGAAAGGAGATCCCGTGCAAGATCCCATCGACACGCTCATGGCCGAGCACCGGATCATCGAGAAGGTCCTCGACGCGGTGGAGCTGGCCGCGGAGCGCGAGATGCCCGTCTCCTTCTACGAGCGCGCGCTGGACTTCCTCGTCGCGTTCGCGGACCGGTGCCACCACGCCAAGGAGGAGGAGCGGCTCTTCCCGGTGCTCGAGGGCCACGGGATCCCGCGGGAGATGGGACCGATCGGGGTCATGTGCGACGAGCACGTCGTGGGCCGCGCCCACGTGGGGCGCATGCGCGAGCAGCTGAGGCTCGGCCGCCGCGACGCGCTCTGCCGCGAGTCGCTCGAATACGTGGCGCTGCTCCGCCAGCACATCCGCAAGGAGGACGAGGTCCTCTTCCAGATGGCGCGCCAGGTGATGCGGGCGGACGAGGTGCGCCGGCTCGCGGGCGGCGAGGATCGCATGACCCGCCCGATCATCGAGCCCTTCCGGATCAAGGTCGTCCAGGCGCTCCGCTTCACGACGCGGGAGGAGCGCGAGGATCTCCTGAGGCGCGCCCGGTACAACCCGTTCGCCCTGCACGCGGGCGACGTCATGATCGATCTCCTCACCGACTCGGGGACGTCGGCCATGTCGAACGAGCAGTGGGCGGGCATGATGCGGGGCGACGAGTCCTACGCCGGCTCCGAGTCCTTCTTCCGCTTCGAGGCGGAGGTGAAGGACCTGACCGGGTTCCGCCACGTGATCCCGACCCACCAGGGCCGCGCGGCCGAGCGCATCCTCTTCTCGCTGCTCGGCGGCAAGGGGATGACGACGATCGCGAACACGCACTTCGACACGACGCGCGCGAACGTCGAGCAGAGCGGGGCGCGCTGCGCGGACTGCCCGTCGCCCGAGTCCCGCCGCCTCACCGAGGCCGCGCCGTTCAAGGGGAACCTCGACCTCGACGCCGTCGAGCGGGAGATCGTGAGGGCGGGCGAGAAGAAGGTCGAGGCGATCATCGTCACGGTCACCAACAACAGCGGCGGCGGCCAGCCCGTCTCGCTCGCGAACCTGCGCGCGGTTCGGCAGGTGTGCGACCGCCACGGGATCCCGCTCGTCCTCGACGCCTGCCGCTTCGCGGAGAACGCGTGGTTCATCCGGGAGCGCGAGGCGGGCCAGGCCGGCCGGACGCTCCGGGAGATCGCGCAGGAGATGTTCCGCCTCGCGGACATCTGCACGTTCAGCGCCAAGAAGGACGGCCTCGTCAACATGGGCGGCTTCCTCGCGATGAATGACGACGCGCTCGCCGCGCGCGCGCGGAGCGTCCTCATCCTCACGGAGGGGTTCCCGACCTACGGCGGGCTCGCCGGCCGCGACCTCGAGGCGATCGCGGTCGGCCTCAGGGAGGTCGTGCGCGACGAGTACATGGCCTACCGGATCGCGTCCGTGCGCTACCTCTGCCAAGGGCTCAAGGAGCGTGGCGCGCCGGTGATCGAGCCGCCGGGCGGCCACGCCGCCTACGTGGACGCCAAGGCCGCGCTGCCGCACATCCCGCGGGAGCTCCTCCCGGGCCAGGCGCTCGTCAACGCCCTCTACCTCGTGGGGGGCGTGCGGGCGGTGGAGATCGGGACGGTCATGTTCGGGGCCGCGGCGCAGCACGAGCTCGTCCGGCTCGCGATGCCGCGGCGCGTCTACACCCAGAGCCATGTAGACTACGTGCTCGACGTGTTCGCCGACCTCCTGGCAGAGCGGGATCGCATCCCCGGGTACCGGATCACCTGGGAGCCTCCCTACCTCCGCCACTTCACGGCGCACTTCGAGCCCGTAGGATGAGCCGACGCCTCTGGATCCCGCGCGAGCACGGCGCGTGGGCGATGCTCCTCGCGGCGATCGCGCTGGCGTGGGCGCTGCCGGGCGTGCGCGGCGTCCCGGCGGCGGTGCTCACGATCCTCTTCCTGCTCGGGTTCGCGATCCAGGAGCCGCTCCGGGTGATCGTGGGGGGGCGCGGGGGGGCGGTGGCGATCCTCTGGGCCGCCGCCTACGCCCTTCCGCTCCTCGGCGGGGCGGCGTGGCTCGTCTACCGGTACGACGTCTACCTGCTCGTTCCGCTCGCGTGCGCGGGGATCCTCCTGACCGCGGGCGACCTCGCGCTCCGGCGTCGCGGCCGCCACCGGAGCTTCCTCGTGCGCCTCGTCGGCGGGGCCTGCCTCACGCTCGTGCTCCCCGCGACGGTCGCGGTCGCGCACAGGGACATGGTCCTCTACGCCTTCGCGGCGTGGGGGCTCACGCTCGCGTACTTCGCGACGCGGTTCATCGCGATCCGGGCGCGGAACGAGGCGCGCTGGCGCGGCCACGCCGCCGATGCCTGGCGCTCGCTCGTGCTCGCGAGCCAGGCGGCGCTCTACATCGTCCTGCTGCCGTTCGCCGCCGCCGGCTCCGTCACCCCGTGGATCCTCTTCGCCTTCGTGCCCGGCAGCGTCGAGGCGCTCCGCCCGCGGCCGGGGCAGAGCATCCGCACGACGGGCTGGATGGAGGTGCCGCACCTCGCGTGGTTCGTGCTCGCGGTCATCGGGGCGTACCACCTCCGGTAGGACCCGCGGCCCCCGGAGCCCCCCCCTTCATCTGCCGGTGGCCGTCGATCACGTACCGGACGCCCGAGACCAGCACGAACGGCGCGCCGGCGCCGCAGAGGGTCCACACGGCCCACGGCGGCGCGCCGAGGCACGCGGCGAGGAGCAGGAGGAAGATCGCGCCCGTGCTCACCTTGCCCTCGAGGCGGGGCTTCACGCGGACGGAGCCGCGGCTGAGCCGGACGCGGGCCGCGCCGTAGACGAGGAGCATCTCGCGCATGAGGACGAGCGAGAGGAAGAAGCCCGGGACCTGCGTGAAGGCGCGGTGGGGTGCCCATGCGAGCGCGACGAGGCCCGTCAGCTGCGCGAGCTTGTCGGCGACCGGGTCGAGCAGCGTGCCGAGCCGGCTCTCCACGCGGTAGCGCCGCGCGAGGAACCCGTCGAGCCAGTCGGAGAGCGCGAGCGCGACAAGGAGCGACGGCGCGAGCGCCGCCTTGCCGGCGACGATCGCCCAGCCGAAGACCGGCACGAGCAGGAGCCGCGCGAGCGTGATGGCGTTCGGGAGCATCCGGCGCATGACGGTGGCGGGCCGATGGATGGTAGGGCGCGGGCGGGGTCTCTTCCAGCGACCCTCCACGATGTCCCTCGTCCCGCGTGCATCCCGGCGGCGGGTCCGGGCTCCGCGCCGAATGCGGACCGGGCGTCCGCGTGGCGCCGCCCTATCCCGTTCCTCCCCAACGACTTGTGACCGACCACCCGCGTACCGAGTACCGGGTCAGCCGACGAGGAAGTCGTCGCGGTTGAGGCCCGCCTCGCGCATCTGGCGCCATAGGGTCGTCCGGTGGATGCCGAGCAGGCGCGCGGCGCGCGTCACGCAGCCGCCCGTGCGGCCGAGCGCCGCGCGGATCCGGTCCTCCGGCGCAGCGGCGAGCACGGCCTCCGCCCGGAAGCTCTCCGGGAGGTCGGGGATGCCGATCATCGGGCCGCGGGCGCGGACCAGCGCGCTCTCGACCACGTTCTCGAGCTCGCGCACGTTCCCGGGCCAGGTGTGGCGCAGGAACGCGTCCAGCACGTCGCCATCGAGGCCGCGCACGTCCTTGCCCGTATGGTCGCGGAGCTTGCCGAGGAAGTGGTCGGCGAGCGCGGGGACGTCCTCGCGCCGCTCGCGCAGCGGCGGCAGCCGGAGCGTGAAGACGTTCAGCCGGTAGAAGAGGTCCTCCCGGAACCGCCCCTCGCGCACCTCGCGCAGGAGGTCGCGGTTCGTGGCCGCGATGATCCGCAGGTCGACCGGGCGCGACCGGTTCTCGCCGACGCGCTCGATCTCGCGCTCCTGCAGGACGCGCAGCAGCTTCACCTGGATCTTCGGGGAGATCTCGCCGATCTCGTCGAGGAAGACCGTGCCGCCGTTCGCGAGCTCGAAGCGGCCCTGCCGGTCCCGGTCCGCGCCGGTGAAGCTCCCGCGCGCGTGCCCGAAGAGCTCCGACTCGAGCAGGTTCTCCGAGTAGGCCGAGCAGTTGACGGCCACGAAGGGCCGGTCGGCCCGCGGGCTCTCCGCGTGGATCGCGCGCGCGACCAGCTCCTTGCCGGTCCCGCTCTCGCCGAGGACGAGGACCGTCGAGTCGTAGGGCGCCACGTCGCGCACCCGGTCCACGATCTCCTTCGTCGCCGCGGAGACGCAGACGAGGCCGTGGAACACCCACTTCTCGAGGAGCGCCTGCCGGAAGCGGTCTGCGTCCGTCACGTCGCGCAGGAGCACGGCGACGCGGCCCTGCCCCAGGGGGATCGCGTCCATGACGACGGAGCGCTTGTTCCCGCCCGCGGCGGTGAGTTTCGCCGGGAACCCGACCTCCTTCCGGTCGGCGTCGTGGGCCTTGATGGCCGCGCACGCGGGGCCGCAGTAGGAGCAGCCGAGGACGTCCGCGCAGGGCCGCCCCTGGACATCCCGCTCCGCGAACCCGATCAGGCCGGCGGCCGCCGGGTTCATCGACTGGATCTTCCGCTGATCGTCGAGGACGAATATGCCGACGGGCAGCGCGTCGAGGAGGGCGCCGACGCTTGCCGCGGAGAATTGCGCGTATTGTTGCGACGCTTCGGTTGCGACAGATGTGTTTCGCTGCAACGCCGTCATCGCCGTAACTCCAGTGCTGACAAGGGCCTGCGAAAGGCACGCAACTTCCTGCTGCTGCTGCGCGCACGCAGCGTTCCGCAACGATCGGGCCGAGAAGGAGGCGAATCGTGAATTCGAAGCCGGAGCTGGTCCCCGTCCGAGAAGGATGGGGCGGATGGTCGCTCAGGTTCACCCTCCTCGGCACGTTCTATCTGCTCGTCACGGGGCTCGTCATCCTTCTCGCCCCGTTCGGGCTCCCCGCGCAGGCGAGCGTGCTCCTGCATACTGCCGGGGGGATCCTCTTCCTCGTCCCCTTCCTCGCCTACTTCGTGCCTCACCTGCTCAAGCGGTGGCGGGACAAGTTCTCCCACCTGCTCCTCCTCGGGTACATGGCGGGCACGCTCCTCCTCGCGGTCGTGCTCTCGGGGGTCGTCCTGACCGTGCAGGCCGCCTTCGGCAGCCGGATCGGCTACGGATGGGACCTCGTGCACATCATCACGGGCTGCGCGGTGGGGGCGATCGTCGTCGTCCACATGGCGACGGCCGTGCGCAAGGCCCACAAGGGAGAGGGGCGGTTCGCCACGAACCTCATCCTCGGGACCACGGCGACGGGCGTCGTGCTCTCGGTCGCGACATGGTTCTGCGGCGCGCTCTTCCCCGGGGCAACCGTGAGGAAGCCGCTCCCCGAGGGGTACGCGTTCCGTTACGGGGAGAACCCCTTCGCCCCGAGCCTCGCCCGGACCGACTGGCTCCAGCGCCTCGAGAAGGACCGCGAGCTGAAGACCCTCCTCGAAGGCGTCGTCAAGGACCCGGCGGCGGCGCCCGAGCGGACGGCTGCGTTCCTCGACGCGGCGCAGCGCCAGCTCGAGACCGACCGCGCCTGCAAGCGCCGGGGCGAGCGGCACGTCGACGCGGTCGGCCGGCTCGCGACCGACGAGCGGAGGATCGCCGCCCTGAGGGAGATCGTCGCGGCCCCGGCCGAGGCCAGGGGAGGAACGGCCTCGGCGCTGCTCGAGACCGTGACGGCCGACTTCGAAGAGAGCCGGAAGGCCATCGAGGAGCACGCGGGGATCGATCCCGCCGTGCTCGCGGGCTCGCGGAGCTGCGGCGCCGACGGATGCCACGAGGAGATCCTCGCGGAGTGGGAGCCCTCCGCCCACCGGTACGCGTCGCGGTCGGCCTTCTTCCAGCTCATCCAGGGGGCGATGGCCGAGGCGAACGGGGCCGAGTCGACCCGCTACTGCGCCGGCTGCCACGACCCGATCTCGCTCTTCAGCGGCGCGAAGAACATCTTCAAGGACGACCTCTCGACGCCCGGCGCCGACGAGGGCGTCTCCTGCGTCGTCTGCCACAGCATCGTCCAGACCGACGTGCAGGGGAACGCGAACTACGTGCTCGCCCCGCCGGAGCGCTACATCGACGAGGAGGGCTTCGTCGGCCGGTTCCTCATCCGCGCCTACCCGCGGCACCACAAGGCCACGTTCGGGCGCCCGCTCATGGAGACCGCCGAGTACTGCGGCGCGTGCCACAAGCAGTTCATCGACGAGCAGCTGAACCGCTCGACGCGCGTCCAGCTCCAGAACCAGTACGATGCCTGGAAGGGCAGCCACTGGTTCGTGCCCGACGCGCGAAACCCCGCGCGCGCCGATCCCCAGAAGGCGCTCACGTGCCGCGACTGCCACATGCGGCTCTCCGCGTCCGCCGATCCCGCGCCCGACGACGGCAAGCACCGCCACCACGGCTTCATCGCCGCGAACCAGTGGCTGCCGCTCCTCCACGACCTGCCGCACGCGCAGCGGCACGTCGAGCTGACCGAGCAGTGGCTCAAGGGGGAGACGATCATCCCGGAGATCGCCGACCGCTGGCCGGGCGGGCCCCCGGTCCCCCTCGCGATCCAGGCGCCCGAGGTCGTGCGCCCGGGAGAGAAGGTGAAGATCCGCGTGATCGCCGACAACCGGAAGGTCGGCCACACCTTCCCGACCGGCCCGCTCGACGTGATCCAGTCGTGGGTCGAGGTGCGCGCGACGCAGGGCGGCAAGGAGATCTTCCGCTCCGGCGACCTGGACGAGAACGGCTTCATCCGGCAGGGCTCGTGGATGTTCAAGGCCGAGGGCATCGACCGCGCGGGCAACCTGATCGACCGCCACAACCTCTGGGACATGGTCGGCTCCCGCTTCCGCCGCGTGCTCTTCCCGGGGTTCACGGACCGGGAGGAGTACACGTTCGAGTGCGCGTGCGACGCGCCCGTGGCCATCCCGGGCACCGAGGTCGAGATCGCCGCCGGCGAGCACGGTGAGGAGATCGTCGTCGAGGCGCTCCTGCACTACCGCAAGGTGGACCAGACGCTGCTCAACGTGCTCCAGCCGGACGGCAAGGCGCGCGCGCCCGTGACCACCATGTCGCGCGCGACGGCGCGCGTGCGGATCGACAGGGCGCCGTGACCCGCAAGAAGCGGCTGATCCTCGGCTACGGCCTCTTCGGGGGCCTGACGCTCGCCCTCTGCGCGGCGGGCGTCCTCGCGCTGCTGCGCGAGGAGGAGGACGAGGGCGAGGGCCTCGTCCTCGGCGTGACCGACGTCCTCTCGCGCCCGGTTCCCCCCGAAGCCCCCCTCCTCCGCTTCACCGCGACGGAGCTGCCGTTCCGCCACTTCCCCGGAACCCGCACGCACCGCCTCCCCGAGGACATGGGCTCGGGCGTCGCGATCGAGGACCTCGACGGCGACGGCAGG
>JAKLKT010000155.1 GCA_023150495.1 Planctomycetota bacterium | reverse complement strand
GCTTCTTCGGCCACACGATGTTCGCCATCGGGTCGTTCGAGAGGGTCGCGGACGAGCGGTCAAGGAAGGAACCCATCCCGCCCGACAGCATGGTCTCCAACGAGAACGCCGCGGCGGTCGGCGTCGTCGACTCCTGCGGCACGCGCTCGAGCGCGGCGCGCCACTCCCAGTAGGCGCGCTCGAGGTCTGCGTTCGCGAGGAGGGCACGCTCCAGCATGGCATCGAGCCCGGCCTCGGGGGGAAGCGGCGGCAGCTCGCGCTCCTCGAAGCGTTGCACGAAGGCCTCGCCGGCCTCGGCCGCGCGGTCGCGCTCGGCGGCCTCGCCCACGGGCCGGATGGCGCAGGCGGCGAGCCCCGCGGCGAGGAGGAGCGATGCGATCCTCATGACGTCACCAGCGCCTGCCCGCGCCACTCGCGCCGGTGCTGCCAGCGCTTGAACAGGTAGAAGATCACGGGGTAGACGAGCAGCTCCATCACGAAGCTCACCGTGATCCCGCCGATCAGGGGCGCGACGAGGCGGCGGGTCACGTCGGCGCCGGTCCCCGTGGCCCAGAGGAGCGGCAAGAGGCCGATCATGTCCGTCGCGACGGTCATGGTCTTCGGCCGGATGCGCTTCACGGCGCCCTCGTGGATCGCGGCGTAGAGGTCCGCGGGCCCGCGCATCCTCCCTTCGGCCACGAAGCGGTCGTAGGTCGTGTCGAGGTAGAGGAGCATCACCTGTCCCGTCTCCGCGTCGACGCCGAGGAGCGCGATGATGCCCACCCAGACCGCGAGGCTCATGTTGTAGTCGAGCGCGTCGAGGAACCAGAACGCACCGATGAGGCTGAAGGGGACGGCGAGGAGGATGACGGCCACGCGGAACCAGCTCCGGTTGCTCATGTAGAGGAGGAGGACGATCAGCGCGAACGTGATCGGGATCACGACGCGCAGCCTCTCGTTGGCCTGCTCGAGGTACTCGAAGCGGCCGGACCAGACGCGCGAGTAGCCGGGAGGCATCTCCACCTGCTCCTCGACGACCCGCTTCGCCTCCTTCACGTAGCCGCCGAGGTCGCGGCCCGCGATGTCGACGAAGATCCAGGCGGTGCGCTGCGCGTTCTCGCTGCGGATCATCGGCGGGCCGGGCCGGATGGTCACGGTCGCCACCTGCTCCAGCGGGATCTGGGCGCCTGTCGGCGTCGCGAGCATCGTCCGGCGCAGCGCGGGGAGGTTGTCCTTCAGCTCGCGGGCGTACCGGACGTTCACGGGGTAGCGCTGGAGGCCCTCCACCGTCGTCGTCACGGTCATGCCGCCGATCGCCGTGCGGATCACGTCCTGCACGTCGCCGACGGTCAGGCCGTAGCGCGCGGCCTCCGCGCGGTCCACGTCGAAGTCGAGATAGAGACCGCCGGTCGTCCTCTCCGAGTAGGCGCTGAGCGTGCCCGGCACCGTGCGGATCACGTTGGCCGTGCGTTCCGCGATCTCCGAGAGCACATCGAGATCCGGCCCGAGGATCTTGATCCCGACCGGCGTCTTGATGCCCGTCGAGAGCATGTTGATCCGGTTCTCGATCGGGAACGGCCAGGCGTTGGCGAGCCCGGGGATGCTCACGATCTCGTTGATGCCCGCGTGGCGCGTGCCGTCGGGCTCCGTCCAGCCCTGCACCAGCTCCTCGGTCGAGATCGGCCGCTCCTCCGGCCAGAAGGTCGCGGTGAGAGGCCACTTCAGCCAGTCCGGCCAGTCCGAGAACAAGCGCTCGACCTTCCGCTTCCTCCACTTCTCCCGGTCGGTCTCCAGGCGGACGACCGTCTCGACCATCGAGAGGGGCGCGGGGTCGGTGGCCGTCTCCGCCCTTCCGATCTTGCCGTGCACGCTCACGACCTCGGGCACGGTCCGGATCAGCTTGTCCGTCTGCTGGAGGAGCTCCTTGCTCTTCGTCACGCTGATGCTCGGGTCGGTCGTGGGCATGTAGAGGAGGTCCCCCTCGTCGAGCGGCGGCATGAACTCCGTGCCGATCCGCGAGATCGGGATCCACGCCGACGCGCCGAGCGCGAGCACCGCGAGGAGCGTCAGGAAGGGATGTCGCATCGCGGCCCGGAAGAGCGGGTTGTAGACCGCCTCGGAGAGGCGGTTCACCGGGTTCTTCTCCTCGGAGGGGATGCGGCCGCGGATGAGGTAGACCATGAGCACCGGGACGATCGTGACGCCGAGGATCGCGCCGGCCGCGATCGCGAAGGTCTTCGTGTAGGCGAGCGGCTTGAAGAGGCGACCGGACTGCTCGCCGAGGACGAAGATCGGCAGGAAGGAGACCGTGATCACAAGCAGCGAGAAGAAGAGGCTCGGACCCACCTCCTGCGCCGCTTCGAGGACGATCGCGGCGTGCCCTCGCGGCGTCGCGCCGCCCGCGACGCGCTCGCGCTCCCGGGCGAGGTGCTTGTGGGCGTTCTCGATCATCACGACGCCCGAGTCCACCATCACGCCGATCGCGAGCGCGAGCCCGCCGAGGCTCATGATGTTGGCGTTGATGCCCAGGACCTGCATGAGGAGGACCGACACGAGGAGACCCACGGGCAGGACGAACACGGCCACGAGCGCGCTCCGGACGTGGGCGAGGAAGACGAGGCAGATCCCCGCGACGACGAGCAGCTCCTCGAGCACCGCGTCGCGCAGCGTGTCGACGGCACGATCGATGATCGCGGAGCGGTCGTAGGAGGTCTTGACCGCGACGCCGGGGGGGAGCCCGTCCTCGAGCTCGGCGAGCCGCGCCTTCGCGTCGCGGATCACCTTGTGGGCGTTCTCGCCGAAGCGCGAGACGATCACGCCGCCGACCGCCTCGCCCTCGCCGTTCCACTCCCCCACGCCGCGGCGCGCCTCGCCCGCGATCTGGAGGATCGCGACGTCCTTGAGGCGCACGGGCGTCCCCTCAGGCGCGAGCCCCACGACGACCTCCTCGAGGTCCCCTAGCCCCCGCAGGTAGCCGCGGCTCCGCACCATGTACTCCTGCTCGGAGATCTCGATCACGGAGCCGCCGACGTCGTTGTTGCTGCGTTCGATCGCCATCGTCACGTCGCGCAGCGGGAGCGCGAAGGCGCGCAGGCGCTCCGGGTCGAGCACGACCTGGTACTGGCGCACGAAACCGCCGATCGACGCGACCTCCGAGACGCCCTCGACGGAGGTGAGCGGGTAGCGGAGATACCAGTCCTGGAGGCTGCGGAGCTGCGCCAGATCCTGGTTCGCGGGGAGCAGCTCCTTCCCGTCGAGCGGGCAGGTTCCAGGCTTGTCGAACGCGCGCACCTTCTCGAGCTGCGCGCGTCGCTCCGCCGGCGCGTCCTCGGGCCGGGCGTACCACGTTTCGCCGTCGCGCCAGAGGCCCTTCGGATGGTCCGGGCAGTACCAGCCCGGGTAGAGGACGTACTGGTAGACCCAGCCGAGCCCCGTCGCGTCGGGGCCGAGCTTCGGCTCGACGCCCGGGGGCAGGCGGTCGCGCGCGAAGTTCAGGTACTCGAGGACGCGGCTGCGCGCCCAGTAGAGGTCGGTCCCGTCCTCGAAGAGCACGTACACGAACGACAGCTCGAACATGCTGTAGCCGCGGACGTAGGTGGAGCCCGGCACGGAGAGCATCGCGCTCGCGAGCGGGTAGGTGACCTGGTCGTCGACGACCAGCGGGTTCTGGCCCGGGTATTCGGTGACGATGATCACCTGCACGTCGGAGAGGTCGGGGAGCGCGTCGAGCCGGATGTTCCTCGCCGCCCAGACGCCGAGCGCCGTGACCATGACCGTCAGGAGCACGATGAGGAACTTGTTCCTGACGGAGAACGCGATCAGCCGGGCGATCATCGCTTCGACCCCCCGTGCTCGTGACCGGCTGCGGCCTCGATCTTGCGTGCCACCTCGCCGCAGCTCATCATGGCCGCCCCGTAGTAGGGGTTCTTCACGTCATCGCTCGTCTGGATCCAGTCCGCGCCGACCATCGGGCAGTGGACGACGTAGAGGCGCGGCGCGACGCCGGACGACGGCGGGAAGGCGTCGGCGAGCGCGATGACCGCCTCGCTGAGCTTCCGGAACCGCTCCCGCTGCTCGTCCAGCTTCGGTCCGAGGTCGGCCGCGTCGCGCACCGCGCCGAGGAGGTGCGTCGCGTGCCCGGGCACGTCCGCGGGAGGCTCGGCGGCCTTGCGGAGCGCCTCCGCGAGCGCGGGGACCCTGTCGGCCTCGTCCGCGGCAAGCGCCTGCGCGACGGCGAGATACGCCGTCACCACCGAGTCGATTTTCCCTTGCAGCGCGGCATCGACCCCTCCCCCGGCCCCCACCCCTTCCGGCGCCCGGGGCGCTGCGGCGAGGCGCTCGTCGAGCATCTTCTGGATCGCCTCGCGTAGGCGGCTCTCCACGTCGAGCAGGAACTGCCCGCTCGTCACGACGCGGTCGCCAGGCGCCAGACCTTCGAGCACCTGCACCTCGCCGTCCAGGGCCTCGACACCGAGCTTCACGATCCGCGGCTCGAAGCGCCCGCCGTCCCGGGCGAGGAAGGCGATCGTGCGCGTGCCCGTGTCGATCACCGCCTCGCGCGGGACGAGCATGGCGCGCTCCGCGAGCGTGATCTCGGCCGAGACGATCGCGTACATCCCGGGCTTCAGCAGGAGCTCCGGGTTCGGCAGCTCGATCCGGATGGCCACGGTCCGCGCGGTCGGCTCGGCGAGCGGCAGGATCCGTGACACTTCGCCTTCGAACGTGCGGCCGGGGAGCCCTTTCACCGTCGCGACCAGCTTCTGCCCGAGCGCGAGGTACGGGAGCTGCTCCTCGTAGACCTGCGCGTCGAGCCAGAGCCTCGACTGATCGACGATGCGCAGCAGCTTCATGCCGGGCTCGACGGCCGTGCCCTGCACGATCATCTTCTCCGTGAGGAACCCGTCGAGCGGGCTCCGGAAGAGGATCGTGCGGCGGGATT
The DNA here is from genome assembly GCA_023150495.1 of Planctomycetota bacterium. Lineage (GTDB taxonomy): Bacteria > Planctomycetota > PLA2 > PLA2 > PLA2 > PLA2. The sequence continues at coordinate 2,022 of JAKLKT010000155.1, read as the reverse complement.
TCCCCTCCTGCTCGATCGCCTCGATGTCCGAAGGCGCGACGTCCCAGAGGAGCAGCTTCTTGCGCGCGGACTCGAGCATGTCGTCCGCGGTGCGCGTGACCTCGGAGTCCGTGCCGGAGGCGATCCGATCGCGTGCTGAGCGGGCCGCGAGGAGCTCCTCCGCCGCCACGAGCAGATCCGGGCTGTAGACCTCGAAGAGAGGATCTCCCGCGCGGAGGAGCATCCCCTCGGTGTCCGCGTGGAGGCGCTCGATCCAGGCGGGGATCTTGAGCGTCACGTCGCGCTGGTTCGGTTCCGCCTCGCGCAGGATGCCCACGGTGCGGAGCGGCAGCCGGAGCGGACCCTCGCGCACGTCGGCGACGCGGATGCCCATGTTCTGGACGACGACCGGGTCGATCGCGACGGTCGTGCCCTTCTGCACCTCGTCCTCGTAGACCGGGATGAGGTCCATCCCCATCGGGCTCTTGCCGGGGCGGTCCGAGATGTAGGGCGGCTTCATCATCGGGTCCCACCAGTAGGCGATCTTCCGCTCGCCCTTCGCCCCGCCCGCGGGACCGGCGGCCGGGTCCTGCTTGCTCGCGGTATCGACGGGCACGAGCTTCATCTGGCAGATGGGGCACGTGCCGGGCTTGTCCTGGAGAACCTGCGGATGCATCCCGCAGGTCCACAACTGCGCGGGCGCCCCGTCGGAGGGGGCTTTGGGGGCCGGTGTGCCGTGGTCGTGCCCGAACCATGTGCTCACGCGCTCGTGCCAGCGCGCTCCGACCGCAAGCCCTCCGACGAGGGCGGCAAGCACGAGAACGGGCGTGAGGATCCGGGTGGCGACGGTTGCGGACATGCGGTCACTCCTCCAGGCGGAACGAGCAGACGTGGTTGAAGTTCACCCAGAACCGCGCCCGCGCCGTATCGGCTCGCGAGCCCACGAGGACCCAGGGCCACTCGATCGCGACCACGTCGCCATCGACGAGCGTGACGCGGGACTGCCGGTCGAACTCGAACATCCGGATGTCGGAGATGCGCGCGCCGACGACCAGCCCGGGCGGGGAAGGGATCCCGCCGGATCCCGGGTCACGCCCGCAGCCGGCGGCCAAGGCGATGACGAGGACGGCCATCCCCCGAGGTCCGAGCGGGAAGCGCCGCGCACGGCTGTTGACCGGGCGCGCGGGGCGGGGCATTGCCGATCTGCTCATGCAACGCCGCTGTCGCAAACCGGGGGCCGCGCGGAAATCGCCCGGTTCCGCCAGCGGCAACCTCTATCGGCTGCGGCAGTTGGCACAGCCGGCCCGTCCGGGTGTGCGATCCGGAACACCCGGCGCGCCGAGCCCGAACCGGACGATGCTGGCCCAAGAACGCCCGCCTCCGGCCTCGGGCCGTCCGCTCGCCGGCACCGGCCCGGCCCTCGATCTCCGGCCCCGTCTTTGCTCCACGGCGTGAGTGCGAAGTCAACGGCTCCGGCCGGTAGGACACCACGACGCGATGCAAGAACAAGAGCAGGGGACGGGCTGGCGTTCAAGTGCGTGCCATCCACCGCCTGCCGAACGGCCTCGCCCGTTCCCTGCGACCATCGCATGTCCGTGGCGGAGAGGAGGACAGAGATGCACGTGGACGCGAACCTCCGGGCGGTCGTGCTCGCGGGCGGGAACGGCGAGCGGATGCGGGAGCTGGCGCTCCGGTTCTCCCGGCGCCCGCTGCCCAAGCAGTTCTGCGCCTTCGGGCGGCCCAACACGCTGCTCCAGGACACGCTGGTGCGCGTCGGCCGCGTCGTGCCGGCATCACGGACGACCGTCGTCGTGCGGGAGTGCTGGGAGGCCGTCGCGCGCGAACAGTTGCGGGCCTACCAGGGCGTCGAGGTCCTCGCGCAGCCGTACGACCGCGGCACCGCGGCTGCGATACTCCTCGCGCTCGTCCGCATGCAGCCGGGTGCGGGCAACGTGCCGGTCCTCCTGACCCCTTCCGATCACGGCTTCGCGGACGAAGAGGCGTTCCCGGTGGCCGTGGAGGCCGCCCGCGGCCTGGTCGCCA
>JAKLKT010000154.1 GCA_023150495.1 Planctomycetota bacterium | reverse complement strand
CGACATGCGCGCGCTGCCGTTCCACGGCGCCTTCGACGCGGCCACCTCCTTCTTCACCTCGTTCGGCTACTTCGACGACGCCGGCAACGCGGCGACGCTGGCGAGCGTCGCGTCGGCGCTCCGCCCGCGCGGCATGTTCCTCCTCGACTTCCTCAACGCCGCCGCCGTCGAGGCGCACCTCGTCCCCGAGAGCCGCGAGGAGCGCGACGGCCGCAAGTACCACGTGCGCCGGCGGATCGACGACGACCGCGTCGTGAAGGACGTCGTCATCGAGGAGGAAGGGCTCACGCTCTCGTACAGCGAGTCGGTGCGGCTCTACAACCACCACGAGCTCGTGCAGCTCCTGAGGGGCGCCGGGCTCTCCGTCGTCGCGTCGTACGGCGCCTTCGACGGCCGCGACTTCACGACCGACGCGCCGCGCTGCATCCTCGTGGCGCGGAAGACGCGCGAGATGTGACGCGGCCCGTCTGCATCCCCTGGTCGCGCATCGACCCGGGCAACGCGCTCGCCCGGGCGTACCTCGCGGAGCCCGAGCGCGTGCTCCCGCTGTTCGCCGGCGACTACCGCGACCCGCGGGCGATGAGGCCCCCGCCGCGCGCCGGCCGGCCGAGGCTCGGGCCGCTTCTCGCGGAGTACAACCGCGCGATCGGGGGATCCGTGGAGAACGCGCGCCGCCTCGACGACGGCTTCTGCGTCGTCTCCGGCCAGCAGGTCGGGCTCCTCCTCGGTCCCGCGTACACGACCTACAAGCTCTTCACTGTGATCAACGCGGCGCGCGTGCTCGAGAGAGAGCTCAAGGTGCCCGTCGTGCCGGTCTTCTGGATCGAGAGCGAGGACCACGACTGGGACGAGGTGAACCGCTTCTTCTGGGGCGAGAAGCGCTACCGCGTCGAGGCAGACGTGCCGCAGGGCACGCCGGTCTCGAGGATCGAGGTCGACGCGAGCCGCTTCCTCGCGGAGGTCCGCGAGGCGCTCCGCGAGGGCGATGCATGGGAGGTCGTGGAACCCGAACGGAGCGTCGCGCGCTGGCACGCGAGGAACCTCGCGCGGCTCGTCGAGGGCGAGGGCGTCGTCTTCCTCGAGCCCGCGCTCCTGCGCGAGGCGATGCGGCCGCTCGCGGAGAGGGTCGCGGCGTCGTCCGAGGCGATCGACGCGGCGATCGCGCGCGACACGGGCTTCCCGCCCCGCCTCGCGCGGCCGGACGGCGCCTACCTCTTCGACAGCGCGGGCGCGCGCCGGCGCCTCGCACGCGGCGAGAAGGTGCCCGCGGAGTGGTCGACCGACGTGGTCTCGCGCGTGCTCGTGCAGAATGCCGCGCTCCCGGCGATCGCGGCGGTCTGCGGGCCGGGCGAGATCGAGTACTGGGCGCAGCTCAAGGGCGCGCACGAAGCTTTCGGCATCCCGATGCCCGCGGTGCTCCCGCGCGACTCGGCGACGCTCGTCGAGGAGGGGATCGCGCGCGACGCCGCCGGGCTCGGCCTCGACCTCGAGGAGGTCGTGCGCGGCGTCGCGAGGCCGCCGGAGCCCGGCGAGGCGGACCCGGTCGCGGCGAGGTTGAGGAGGCTCGCGACCGAGGCCGCCGATCTCGAGACCTCGGTCGAGGCGGGGAGGCTCGACCTCCCTGCGGGCGCGGAGAAGCCCTTCCGGAGGACGGTCGAGCGGCTCCGCGACGAGCTCCAGAAGCTCGCGGGGCGGATCGACGACGCCCGGGCCGAGGCGCAGGGGGCGGGCCGCCGCCGGTACGAGCGGGTCCTCCGCGAGTTGCGGCCGCGGGGCGCCCTCCAGGAGCGCACCCACTCCCTCTTCCCCTACCTGCTGCGCCACGGGAAGGGGCTCGCGAAGCGGCTCCGGGAATCCTTCGATCCCTTCGAATCCGGGCACTATCTTGTCCGGTTGTGAACCTCTGCCAGATCCTCGCGGTGGGCGCCCACCCGGACGACGTCGAGCTCGGCTGCGGCGGGCTTCTCCTCGCGATGCGCGCGCGCGGCCACCGGTTCGCGATCGTCGACCTGACCGCGGGCGAGAAGGGCTCGCGCGGCACGGCCGAAGAGCGCGCGAAGGAGGCGCAGGCGGCGGCGGCCGTCCTCGGGGCGGCCGGGCGCGAGTGCCTGCATCTCCCGGACACGCGCCTCGAGCCGACGCACGGCGCCGTGAAGGCGATGGTCGAGGCCGTCCGGAAGTGGCGACCGCAGCTCGTGGTCTCGATGAACCCCTCCGACCGCCACCCCGACCACGCGGCGGCGGCGCGGATCGTCGAGAGCGCGTGCTTCCTCGCCGCGCTCCCGAACTTCGACGCCCCCGGAGCCCCCCATCGTCCTCGCCGCGTTGTGCGCTACTCCCGGCACCCGTGGTTCGCGCCGAGCTTCGTCGTCGACATCACGGAGCACGTCGAGAGGAAGCTCGAGGCGATCCGCTGCTACCGGAGCCAGTTCACGCGGGAGACCGAGGGCGCGAGGACGCCGATCTCCGCGCCCGACTTCGAGGAGGACCTGCGCGCGTCCTGGCGCTTCCACGGGCAGGGGATCGGCGCGCTCTACGCCGAGCCCTTCGCGATGGACGGCCCGCCCGCGGTGCCCGACCCGGTCGCGGCCCTCTGCGTCGAGCGGAGGGATTTCTAGGGGGCCCGGGGGCATCGCATGAAGGTCGCGATCGTCTGCTACCCGACGTACGGCGGCTCCGGCGTCGTCGCGACCGAGCTCGGCCTCGGGCTCGCGGAGCGCGACCACGAGGTCCACTTCCTCTCCTACGAGCCCCCCTACCGGCTCGGCGGCGACTTCCGGCCGAACGTCTACTTCCACGAGGTGCAGGTCACCGCGTACCCGCTCTTCCGCTACCCGCCCTACGACCTCGCGCTCGCGTCGAAGCTCGTCGAGGTCGCCGAGACGCACGGGATCGAGCTGATCCACGCGCACTACGCGGTGCCGCACGCGGTCTCGGCCGTGCTCGCGCGCGACATGCTCGGTCGGCCGGTGAAGGTGCTCACGACGCTCCACGGCACGGATGTCACGCTCGTCGGCCAGGAGAAGAGCTACCTCGCGGCGACGCGGTACGGGCTCATGCGCTCGGACGGGATCACCGCGGTGTCGCGCCACCTCGCGGAGGAGACGAAGCGCGTGCTCTGCGACACGTGCAAGGTGCGCGTCGTCTACAACTTCGTCGACACCGAGCGGTATGCGCCGCGGCCGTGCGGGCCGACGCGGGCGCGCTTCGCGAAGCCGGAGGAGAAGGTGCTCCTCCACGTCTCGAACTTCCGCCCGGTGAAGAGGCCGCTCGACGTGGTGGCGATCTTCGCCGAGGTCGCGCGGGCGATGCCGGCGCGGCTCCTCCTCGTCGGCGAGGGGCCGGAGCTCCAGCGCGCGGAGGAGTTCGCGGCGGGCCTCGGCCTCGGGAATCGGGTGCGCTCCCTAGGCCAGCGGTCCGACATCGAGCGGATCCTCCCCTGCGCGGATCTCTTCCTCCTCCCCTCCCAGAGCGAGAGCTTCGGCCTCGCCGCGCTCGAGGCGATGTCGTGCGGGGTGCCGGCGGTCGCGAGCCGCGTCGGGGGGCTCCCCGAGGTGATCGAGGACGGGGTGAGCGGCATCCTCGAGCCGGTCGGCGCGACCGCCGAGATGGCGGCGCGCGCGATCCGGCTCCTCGGGGACGGGAAGGCGCACGCGGCGATGTCGAAGGCGGCGAGGCAGCGGGCGACGGACCGATTCGACCGATCCCTTTGGATTGGCGAATATGAATCCGTCTACCGGCAGCTCGTCGCCCCCGCCTGACCCCGGCGGTGTCCCGCTCCTCCCGGGAGAGGGCTCAAGGCCCCCCGGCCCGCCGCCGAAAATGACCTCCGAGCGGCGGCCGCTCCGGAGGGAGAGCCGCCCGTGGGTACAACGGGAGGACAGCACCATCGTGAACCGGGCCGCCCTCAATGCGTACCTGAGGGAGATCAACAGGGTGCCGCTGCTCACCGCAGAGGAGGAGCGGGACCTTGCCCACCGGATCCGGGAGGGCGACCTCGAGGCGCGCGAGCAGATGATCCAGGCGAACCTGCGCCTCGTCGTCTCGATCGCGAAGAACTACGGCGGCCGCGGGCTCTCCCTGATGGACCTCATCGAGGAGGGCAACATCGGCCTCATGCGCGCGGTCGAGAAGTTCGACCCGGGGCAGGAGACGCGCTTCTCGACCTACGCGACGTGGTGGATCAAGCAGTCGATCCGCCGCGCGCTCGTGAACACCGTGAAGACGGTGCGGATCCCCTCCTACCTCGTCGAGGTGATCACGCGGCTCAGGCACAAGACCGCGGAGCTCGAGCAGACGCTCGGCCGCGAGCCGACCCTCGGGGAGCTCGCGAAGGCGCTCGACCTCGAGGAGGAGAACGTCCGCGTGCTGAAGCGCGCGATCCGCGCGGAGGCGACCGGCGCCGGCACGGTGAGCCTCGACGCGATCCCCGCGGCGAGCGAGACGATCATCGACGAGCGCGTGCAGCGGCCCGAGGACGCGTTCTTCCGCCGCTACGACCTCGGCAAGATCGAGGAGCTGCTCTCGTCGATCAGCGACCGCGAGGCGAGCATCCTGCGGCTGCGGTTCGGCCTCGAGAAGGGGCAGAAGGAGCCGCTCACGCTGAAGGAGATCGGCGAGCGGATCGGGCTCACGCGCGAGCGCGTGCGGCAGATCGAGGCGGAAGCGCTGCGCCGCCTCCACAAGATCATGAGCAGCGACACGTTCTGACCGGGGCCCGCCCGGGCGATGTCGTGGCCGGGAGTCCAAGTCCCTTTGGCTCGCGTCAAGCGGCGCTCGCGATAGGCACCTCCCTCCTCGCCGCTGCGTACGCCGGCGGCGCGGGCTCGCCGACGTGGTCCGCGGAGGTGCGGTCCGCGTCGGCGGATGCCGCGTCGGCGGTCGCGCGCCGAACGTCGTTGTCGCCGCGCGTCTCCCAGATCTCGCCGTTGCCGAAGCGCCAGATGAGGCGTTCGCCGGCGCGGCCGGTGACCGTGAGCCGGCCCTCGTGGATCCCGCGGAGGTGGTGCGCGACGCACAGCCGGACCTTGTTCCACGGGTCGTCCGTGCCGCCGCGCGAGCGGTACCGGATGTGGTGCTCGTGGCGCCCGGGGTTCGAGCAGCCGGGCACCTCGCACGTGCCGCCGCAACGCGCGAGCGTCTGCCGCCGCCTCCGCGGCACGCTCTTCAGGCGGTCCATGGGCCAGACCGTCAGGAAGTGCTCCCCGATCTCCACGAGCGCCTCGCCCGCGCCGATCTCCCTGGCCTCGCCGCGCGCCTTCCGCCGCGCGCACCGGATCGCGGCCGCGACCGTCGCCATCACCTCCACGGGCCCCCAGAGCCGCCGGACTCCCGCCGCGCGGTTCCGCTTGGCCTCGCGCTCGTCGGCCTCGCGCGCGGTCTGCTGCCAGGTGGTCGCCGCCGCGCGCGCGATCAGGTCCGCCACGGACTCCGGCGTCGCGTCCCGGGCCACGAGGAGCGCCTTCGAGTACGTCAGCGTGCCCGCCGCGAGCGCCTCCCTCAGGGGCGGGTGTGCGAACATCTGGCGCTCGAGCCACACCCGCTGCCGGAAGAGGCTCGGGCTCATGCCGAGCCGCTCGATGCAGTACTCCTTGAGGGTCGCGTACCCGGCCGCCCTCCAGGCCTGCGCATCGACGACCCGGACCCCGAGGGCGCCGACCACCGCGTCGTGCTCCTTCCGCGCCTTCACGACCCGCAGCAGGAATGCGTCGAGATCCCTCGCGTCGTTGGTCTCGGGCACTCGCTCGTCGACCAGCGCCCTCGCCTCCTCGATCACCGCGAGGTGCTCCGCGACCGCCTCCGGCAGGGGCATCGGGGGGGGCTCCGGGGGCGGCGCCTCGGGCTCCGGCCCCCGGACCCCCTCCACATCCTCCGGAGCACCGTGCCCGGAGAGGTACTCCTGCGCGAGCGCCTCGAGGCGCTGCCACAGCGGCGCGCCTCCGCCGAGCGTCTCGTCCGCGCGCTTCAAGGCCACGTCGAAGCGGTCCTGCTGCCCGGGCGTCATCCTCGCGCGCAGGCTCTCCGTCTCGAACTCCTCCGGAGGCTCCTTGCCCGCGGCGCGCACCGCCGCGTTCAGCTCGCGGACCGTGGACACCATCGCCCGCGCGGTCCACGCGGCCTCGTCGGACGAGACGACCGGCGCGATCGCGCGCGCGTGGCAGGGCTTCACGAGCCCCGCGACGACCGCCTTCGTGAGGATCCTCCGCCCCCTGCACGCCTGCGCGAGCTCGAGCGCGTCGTACATCGTCCGCGCCGGGACGCCGAGCCGCTCCCGCGCGTAGTCGCGCTTCGCCGCGTACCCGAGGTCGAGCAGCCGCGTGCCCACCAGGAGCCGGCCCAGCCCCTCGCCGAACGCGAGATCCAAGGCCCCATGCGCCCGCGCTGTGCGGACGAGGGCCCCCTCGGTTTCCCGAATTCCATCCATTCCGTACTAGCGTACGGGACGAGGGGGACAGGCCCTCTCTCCGGAGGGCGACCGCCAGCAGCCCGCGGGTTCGGCGCCTCCTCGCGGTCCGAGGTGCAGGCGCACCCGCGCGCCCTACTCCCCCACCCGGAACGAGACGTTCCCGGTCGCGGAGACGCCCCACACCGTCGGGAGCGGTGCGGGCTGCCCGGGCGGCTCGGAGCCCATGCCGAGGCCAGGCGGGAGCGGCTCGCGCGGCTCCCGCGCCGGGCCCATGCGGCCCACGACGCCCTTCTGGTTCTCGTCCCAGATCGTCTGGAGGTCCTTGTGCTCCGGCACGTCGAGCTCCCCCGTCTGCGTCTGGAACTTGAGCTGGCCCTTCCACGACGCGGGCAGTGTCACGCGCACGTGGCCGCTCGTCGACTCGGCCCGGAACTCCCCCGTCGGGCCCGCGCCCGCCGCGTCGAACGACACGCCGCCGCGCCGCCCCGTGAGACGGCCGCCCCGGGCCTCGGCGCGCGCGGCGACGCCGCCGTCGGTCGTGATGACGAGATCGCCCCACGCGCCGGAGACGTCCACGTC
>JAKLKT010000153.1 GCA_023150495.1 Planctomycetota bacterium | reverse complement strand
GCAGCATCGTGACCCCGACGAGCAGCGCGAACCAGCTCTCCCCCATCCGCTCGAAGAGCGAGAGCAGGTCCTCGACGGCGTGCGCGCGGCTGCCGCGCGGCCGGCCGACCGCGAGGTAGGCGCGCCGGTCGACGAGGAACGAGCCGGCGAGGAGCGCCGCCCACGCGAGGGCCCCCGGAGCCCCCTCGACTCGCCTCACGCCGGCCAGAGGCCGACGGACGCGCCGGTCCAGTCGAGGTCCTTGTTGAAGTTCACGCCCATCATCTTCCCGCGCGAGAGGCGCAGGAGGCTCATGAGGAGCGTCATCGAGTCGTCCCCCTCGGGGCGCACGAACATCATCCGGACCTCGGCCTTCACGCCGTCGCCCTTCGCGCTCCTGAACGCGGGCGCGTACTCGACCTTCTCCTGGAGGATCCACTTGTCGCGCTCGTTCGCGGGGACCGCAGCCACGTCCGCGGGCGCCGGGTCGACGTTCACGCCGCCGCCGGCGAAGGAGTAGAGGGGCTTCAGCACGTAGCGCGAGAGGTCGCCGGGCGTGCCCGCGCTCACGAGCCGCGTCTTCGGCACCGCCCAGTGGTCCAGCGAGAGCATGGAGCGCTTCGACCACAGGTAGTACCACGCGGGATGCGGCACCCACTCGACCTCGAGATCCTCGTGGAACGAGAACGTGCGCGGGAGCTTCGACTTCTCGAGCTCGTCGAAGACCACGCGCTGGAAGACGCGCTTCACGGGGATCTTCTTGCCGTCCTTCTCGCGGAAGAGCTTCCTTCCCTCGCGCCGGATCGCGCTCAGGCAGACGGGGTCGACGCCCCACCACCGCTGCGTCGCGCGGAAGTCCGGGAAGGTCTTCTGCGTGTCGGGGTCGAGGTCGAGGAGGACCACCTCCTCGGGCTCATGCTCCGCGAGCAGCGTCTCGCGGATGAGCGCCATCGCGCGCACGCGCTCGAAGCCGCCGAAGAACATCCGCCACTTGTCGGGCATGCCCTTCAGCGTCGAGAGGTGCTCGGCCCAGACTTCCGAGAGGAGGATCTGGAAGCCGTAGAGCGACGGGAACCCCTGGAGCTCGACGAGCCGCGGGCCGAGGGAGCCGTCCTCCTCGCGCACGATCGCGAAGTCGACCTGCGCCACCTGCGGCAGCGGGTCGCGCCGCGGCGCGCGGTAGGCCGCCGGCACGGCGTCCTCCTGCGCGGCGATCCAGCCCGGGTTCGAGAGCTGCGCCATGATCTCCGTCGCGGCGCGCGAGAAGCGCTCGCGGAAGTCGGCCGGGAAGAAGATGGGCGTCTCGGCGACGCGGAAGGGGACGCGGCAGCTGAGCCGGCGCTCGAGGTCCTCCCGCACCTTGCGGTAGAGGTCCTCGGTCCAGGCCGCGTTGAACTGCTCGCGCAGGACGGGGTCCATCGCGCACCTCCTACGCGGGGCGACTCGGGGGGGTTCCGGGGGCCTCCCCCAATCAGACCTCCCCGTTCAGGTACCTGCCGCGCTTCATGATCGGGACGCCGTCGAACCAGACGTCGAAGTCCCGGCCGACGACGTCGATGTGCGTCTCCGAGGTCCAGTCCGCGCCGGTGTGCTCGCTGTACGGATGGCCGAACGCGATGTGGACGCCCGGGATCTTCTCGTCCTGGAGCATGTTCCCGATCACGTCGCGCACGGCCGTGTTCGTGCCGAGCGCGAACTCGCCCACGCGGTTGCCGTTCTCCGCGTGCGAGACGTACTTGCGGAAGTCCTCGAGCGCCTCCTCGTTGTCGCACTCGAGGTCCACGATCCGGCTGTCGGCGATCGTGATCTTCAGCGGGTTCTTCCGCATGTCGCCGTGCTTCGGGGCGAGCCAGGTGCCGAGGGAGCCGTCGACGACGTAGACGCCGTCCACGCGCGCGGGCGCCGTGAACGTCTCGCCGCCCGGCAGGTTCCCCCACTTCTCGGGGGAGATGATCCCCGGGGTCGGGATCCACTTGAGCCTCTTGTCGAAGGTGGCCTTGATCGCCGTCCCCGCCGGGGTCTCGCAGGTGATCTCCTTCGCCTCCTTCGCCTTCTCCCACACGCGGCGGGTGAGCTTCTCCACCTCGCGGAAGTCGGCCCGCATCCCCTCGAGCATGATCCGGTAGGTGATCCCGACCATGTGGCCGTGGCGCATCCTCTTCCGGGTGACGATCGAGGTCATGGCGCGCCGCATGGCGAGCTCGCCGGGCTGGGCGGAGGCGGTGAAGAGGGAGACGTCGGCCCACTCGAGGGCCTTCTCCATCTCCATCGGGAGGTGGAGGAGCGGCCGCTCCTCCATGTCCTCGAGGATGACCGCGCGGAACTCGCCGGCGGCCTTGGCGAGCTGGGCGGCGAGCGCCGCCGCGATCTCCAGCGACCCCCGGTCGGCGACGAGGACCGCACGCTCGTCCTTCTGCACGGCGAGACAGGTCCGGACGGCGTTCCGCGCCCCCTCATCGAGGAGGGGATCGTAGGAGAGTTCGAGGAGCTCGCTCTTCACGCTGAAGACTATATCCCTCGGGCCCCCGGTCCCCCACACTTCCGGCCTCCGAGGCCGCTCGGACGGGCCCGGGACGGGCTGCCTCCGCTAGATCCCGGGAAGGCCGTGTTCCGTCTCCTTCACGATGTAGTCGACGACCTTCTTCAGGTCGTTGCTCTCCCGGTAGGCGTGGAGCTGGCGGTCCGCCCCGGTGCCCCGGGCCATGATCTCCCGCAGGTAGCCGAGCTCCGCGCGGACGCCCAGGTCGTCCACGACCTCGTCGACGAAGTCGAGGATCTCCGCGATGAGCTGGGGCGTGTCGAACTCCTGCATCTTGCCGAGGTCGATGAGCTTGCCGGAGACCCCCCAGCGCGCCGCACGCCACCGGTTCTCGTTGATGAGGGAGCGCCGGTGGAGGCGGAAGGAGAGGTTCCGATGGTGGAGGCAGTAGAGCTTCGCCACAAGGGCCTGGCAGAGCGCCGCGATCGCGACCGTCTCGTCCACCCGCATCGGCATGTCGCAGCACCGGAACTCGAGCGTCGGGTAGCGCCAGTGGGGCCGGATGTCCCACCAGATCATCTTCCCGTCCTGGATGGAGTTCGTGCGGATCAGGTCGCGCACCAGCTCCTCGTACTCGCCGAAGCTCCGGAACGCGTCCGGGATCCCCGTGCGCGGGAACTTCTCGAACACCTTCACCCGGTAGGACTTCCAGCCGGTCTCGCGGGCGGTCCAGAACGGCGAGTTGACCGAGAGCGCGAGGATGTGCGGCACGAAGTACCGCGCCATGTTGAAGATGTGGATCAGCGTCTCCTTGTCCTCGATCCCCACGTGGATGTGGAGGCCGAAGATCAGGTTGGCGCGCGCGACGACCTGGAGGTCGTCGAGGATCTTGTTGTAGCGCTCGTTCTCGGTCGTGGCGACATCCGCCCAGTGCGTGAACGGGTGCGTGCCGGCCGCGCCGATCCGGAGGCCGTGCTCGCGCGCCACCTTGCAGATCTGCGCGCGCGTCCTCGTCACCTCGCGGCGCACCTCGGCGATGTCGCGGCAGACCTGCGAGCCGATCTCGACCACGCTCTGGTGCAGCTCCCGGCGCAGCTTGTCGTGCAGCTCCACCTCGCCCGCCGCGAACATCTGCGAGATGTGGGAGCGGAGCTCCCGGGTGTCCGGGTCGATGACCTGGAGCTCCTCCTCGATCCCGAGCGTGAAGTTCGGCAGCTTCACGAGGCGCGCTCCGGCCAGTCGCCCGTCATCTCGAGCTTCCTCGGCCCCTTGACCGTCTTGATGAGGAAGTCGGCCGACTTGTCGAGGATCCAGCTGAAGTTCGCGTCGCCGACGCTCTGGGGCGCGGCGTCGGGGCACGGGTTCGTGAAGTCGATCGCGTAGGGGATCCCGCCGCGCACGGCGAACTCGACGGTGTTGAAGTCGTAGCCGAGCGCCTTGCAGAGCGCACGGCAGTCGCGCTCCATGCGCGTCTTGAGCGCCTTGCCGATCGGCGGCGGGTTGCGGACATAGCGCTCGTGGTGCGGCGCCTTCGGGTCGTAGCGCATCAGGTGGACGTGCTCGCGCCCGAGGACGTAGCAGCGGTAGTACTCCTCGAAGACGATCTCCTCCTGCGCCATCATGCAGAGGTCGCCCGTCTGCTCGAACGAGTGGAAGAACTCGTCCGGGTCCGCGCAGCGGTAGACGTGCTTCCACCCGCCGCCGTACGCGGGCTTCAGGTAGATCGGGAACTTGAGGTAGTCGAAGACCTCCTCCCACTCGAGCGGGAAGCGGAGGTTGGAGAACGACGTCCCCTCGGTGCCCGGCGGGTGGCGCTTGTGCGGCAGCAGCACGGTGCGCGGCACCGCGACGCCCGCCTGGTCGGCGACGATCGTCCCGAAGTACTTGTCGTCGGCGGAGAACCAGTAGGGATTGTTGATGACGTGCGCGCCCTGGCCGGCGGCCTGCTTCAGGAGCGTGCGGTAGAAGGGGACCTCGTGGCTGATCCGGTCGAGGATCAGGTCGTACGGCAGCTTCCGGTCGATGCGCAGCGCGCCGACGACGAGCGGCTCGCAGACCACCTCCCCGCGACCCCTCCGATTGATCTCCTGGACGAGAGCGCCCGGGAACTCGCGCTCCATGCCGTACAGGAGGCCGATTCTCTTCGCCATAAGGCCCTCCGTGGGCGCGAATCCTATCAAAAGAAGGAAGGGGAGGGGCCCGGGGAACCCCCCGCGCGGCCCCCGCTTCCCTTTCCTCGCCGGGTGGAGGAGACTTGGCGGCCATGGAGCGCCACTACGACACGTTCAAGTCGCGAAACCTCGGAGGCCGGACGATCGAGTACCTCTGGTTCGGCCGGTCGGGCCGCCCCTTGGTGATGTTCCCCACCTCCGGGGGGAGGTTCCACGAGAACGAGGACAGGAACCTCGTCGGCTCGCTCGCGGACTACGTGGACGAGGGCCGGCTCCAGGTGTGCTGCATCGACGCGTTCAACGACGAGACGTGGAACAACACGAAGATCCACCCCGCCGAGCGCGTGCAGCGGCACGACCGGTTCGACCGCTACCTCTCCGAGGAGCTCTTCCCGATGGTCGCGGCGCGCGCGGGGCGCGGCGACACGGCGGTCTACGGCGCGTCGATGGGCGGCTACCACGCGGTGAACTTCGCGGCGCGGCACCCGGAGCAGGTGAAGCGGTGCATCGCGCTGTCGGGGCTCTTCGACAACCGGCGGATGCTCGACGGGCACTGGGACGACCTCTGCTACTACCACTGCCCGACGTGCTTCGTGCCGAACATGGACGAGGGCTGGGCGCGCAGGCTCGCGCAGGTGGAGTGGGTGATCGCGACGGGCGAGACGGACAGCCTCGTGAACGAGACGCGCACCTTCACGCACATCCTCCGGTCGAAGGGCATCCCCGTGCACTGCGAGGTGTGGCCCGGCGTGTTCGGCCACGACTGGCCCTTCTGGAAGGAGCACCTCCGCCGCTTCCTGCCGTAGGGCGGAGGACGGGAGGCCGCGCAGGCGCCTCGGGAGGTGGTCGCCGCGACGCAAGAGGCTTGCGTCCCCGACGCAAGGATCTTCCGCGAGCGGACGCCGAGCCACGGAGCTATCATCCGGGCACGCGGTTCGCTTGAGCCGCCGCGGGAGGTGCGGACATGAAGAGCCCGCTCTTGGTACTCGTGTGGGCCGCGACCGTCGCCGTCGCGTTCCTGCTCGGCGGACAGCTGAAGCCCGAATCCAAGGCACGCGACGCCACGCGGCCCGCGCACGACGGCCGCGCGGACGCCCCGGCCCCCGAAGCCCCCTCGAGGAAGGACGCGCCGGAGACGCGCGCGGCGGAGCAGGCCGCCTCGCCGGGCCCTGTCGCGACCGCGGGCCCAGCCGCCCCCGAGCCCGTCCAGCCGGTCGTGATCGAGGCCGGGATGACGCCCGCCGACCTCTCGACGCTCTTCATGCGATACGCCGCGAGGAAGCTCGCGGAGGGCCCCGAGGGGCACAAGGAGCTCTACCGCGAGCTCGACCGGCTGATGCAGGACAAACAACTGAAGCAGATGTTCCGCGACGAGCAGCAGGTGATGCCGCACCTCTACCCGTGGGTGAAGTTCCTCGTGGACCACGACCGGCAGGTCGTCGCGATGATGGAGACGGTCTACAAGACGGCCGCCGAGGACCCGCAGTGGTTCCAGGGCCTCGACGACGACCCGCTGGAGATGTTCGCGGAAGGGCTCGCGCTCCTGCTCCCGGGCGTCGTGGACGAGGAGCAGCTCGCGCGCTTCCGCGGCTACGCCGAGAAGATCATCTCGATGCCGAAGGAGTCGCTCCCCGAGGCGATCCAGAGAAACCTCTCCGACATCCAGCGCGACATCGAGTGGTGGTCGCCGCCCGTGAAGCCCGAGGACCTCGTGAAGGCGATCGAGGACCCCGGCGTTCCCGTCGCGAAGAAGATCGGCCTCCTGCGGCGTGCGGACCCGGCCGCGCTCCGCGGCGTGGACGTGACGCCGATCCTCGCGGCCGCGATCCGCGAGGGGAACTCGCAGGCGCCCTACATCGTCAACCGGTTCCGCGACTCCCTCTCCATGGCCACGCTCGACGCCGCCTTCCTCGACGCGGTCGCCTCGGGCGGCCAGCAGTGGCACCAGATCTCCGCGTACGCGAGCGTCACAGAACGCAATACGTGGGAGACGCTCCGCCCCTTCCTCGACACCGGCCTCGCGCGCGGCGGGAAGGCGACGGAGGCGTTCGCGCAGAGCCTCGTCTTCTTCAGGCACCTGCAGATCCCGAAGGAGTACGTCGCGACGGTCGTCACGAGCTACGCGCTGCCGGACCAGGTCAAGACGCAGATCAAGAAGCAGTTCGGCATCGAGTGATGCGAGGGGGCTCCGGGGGCCGATAAGGAAGAGGTGCTCCCCCCCGGCCCCCCCACGCTCGAGGACCTGCAGGAGGAGGTCCGCGCGAAGCAGGCGCGCGAGCTCGCGCTGGCGCACGTGCGCGAGCGGCGCCGCCGCCGGAACGGCACCATCGCGGGCGCCGCGGCGGGATTCGCCGCC
>JAKLKT010000152.1 GCA_023150495.1 Planctomycetota bacterium | reverse complement strand
GTCAGGCACCGCATGATCCGGATCCCGGCGACCGGCTGCTCCTCGCAGAGCCGCATGAGCTTCGGCCCGTCGAGCTCGATCACCTCGGTGGGCTCGAGGCACACCGCGGTGTAGAAGTACCGCTCCTTCGTGCCGAGGAGCGCCGAGATGCCGAAGAGCTCCCCTTCCGCCGTGACGGTGCCGAGCGTGGCCTCGCCCTCGTGGCCGAACTGGCGCTGGCGGAAGGAGACGAGCCCCTTGGCGAGGATGCGCAGGGGGCCCGGGGGATCGCCCTCCTTGAAGATCGTCTCGCCCGCGCGGTAGGTCTTCCGCCGGGAGATCGGACCGAGGAGCGCGCGCTCGCTGTCGCCCAGCGCGCGGAAGAAGGGGGTGCGTTCGAGGGATTCCGCCATGGCCATGCTCCTCAGAAGAGACCCCGCACGCGCCCGGTCTCGAGGTCGAGATCCACCGCCTCGAACGCCGGACGCGAGGGAAGCCCGGGCATCGTCCTCATGTCACCACAGAGCGGGTACAGGAACCCCGCCCCGACGCTCGCGCGGATGTCGCGGATCGGGAGGCGGAAGTTCCTCGGAACGCCCTTCCACGAGGGCTCGTGGGAGAGCGAGAGATGCGTCTTCGCCATGCAGATCGGGAGCTTCCCGTAGCCCAGCTGCGTGTAGAGCTTGATCTTCTTGTCCGCGGCCGGCAGGAAGTCGACGCCGTCGGCGCCGTAGACCTTCGTGGCGATGATCTCGATCTTGTCGCGGATCGGGAGGTCGAGGTCGTAGAGGAAGCGGAACTCCTTCTTCTGCTCGCACGCCTCGAGGACCGCCTTCGCGAGCTCGACCGCCCCCGCGCCCCCCTTCGCCCAGTGGTCGGTCATGACCGCCCGGTACGCGCCGGCATCCTTCGCCGCCTTCTCGAGGAACGCGACCTCCCGGTCGGAGTCGGTCGCGAAGCGGTTCACCGCGACGACGACGGGCAGGCCGAAGAGCCTCGCGATCCGGATGTGCGCCGCGAGGTTCATGGACCCCTTCTCGAGCGCCGCCAGGTTCTCCTCGGCGATCTCCTTCGGCAGGGGCTTGCCGGCCACGACGTTGCCCGCGCCGCCGTGCATCTTGAGCGCGCGGATCGTCGCCACGAGCACCACGCAGTCGGGCACGAGCCCGCTCGCGCGGCACTTGATGTCCATGAACTTCTCCATCCCGATGTCGGCGCCGAAGCCCGACTCGGTGACGACGAAGTCGCCGAGCCGGAGCGCGATCTGGTCGGCGATGATCGACGAGTTGCCGTGCGCGATGTTCGCGAACGGCCCCGCGTGGATGAGCGCCGGCGTGTGCTCGAGCGTCTGGAGGAGCGTCGGCATGAGCGCGTCCTTCAGGAGCACGGTCATCGCGCCGGCGACCTTCAGGTCCTCCGCCGTCACGGGCTTGCTGTCCTTCGTCGTGCCGACGACGATCCTGCCGAGGCGCGCGCGGAGGTCCTTCATGTCCGTCGCCAACGCGAGGATCGCCATCACCTCCGACGCGACCGCGATGTCGAAGCCGGACTCGTACGGCGCGCCGTTCTCCTTGCCGCCGAGGCCGGCGACGATCTTCCGCAGCGCGCGGTCGTTCAGGTCGAGGACGCGCGGCCACGTCACGGAGAAGGGATCGAGGCCGAGCTCGTTGCCGTGGTAGACGTGGTTGGCGATCGCCGCGGAGAGCAGGTTGTGCGCGGCCGAGACGGCGTGGATGTCGCCCGTGAGATGGAGGTTGAAGTCCTCCATCGGGATCACCTGGCTGTATCCGCCCCCCGCCGCCCCCCCCTTGATCCCGAAGGTCGGCCCCATGCTCGGCTGGCGGATGCAGGTGAAGACCTTCTTCCCGAGACGCCCGAGCCCCTGCGAGAGGCCCACCGTCGTCGTCGTCTTGCCCTCGCCGAGAGGCGTCGGCGTGATCGCCGTGACGTCGATGTACTTCCCGAGCGGGCGGCCCTTGAGGCGGTCGCGCACGTCGAGGTGGACCTTCGCCTTGTAGCGGCCGTAGAGGTCGAGGTCGCTCTCCTTCAGGCCGACGCGCTCCGCGACCGTGAGGATCGGGTCGCACGTCGCGTCCTGCGCGATCTCGAGGTCGCTCGGGACGGGCCACTTGGGTTCGGGATAGCGTCCGGATTCGCGCACGCGGTCCTCCTCTGCTGTCGTCTCCGAAGTGTACCGGGGGGGGCGAGGGGGGACCAGCGACGGCGTCGCCGGTATACTCCCCTGCGGATGTCGGACCGCGACTACTGGCGCGAGGGCGGGTCTCCGGGGTTCTGGACCAGCTATCCCGCCACGAAGGGGATCCTCATCGTCCTCGCGGGGATCCACCTCGCGATGGCGATGGTGGCGTCCGCGGATCCGGCCGTGTACTCCGCGATCTTCCGGTTCCTCGCGCTCTCCCCGACCGACGTGATCGGGCGCTTCCGGGTCTGGCAGGTCGCGACCTACGCGCTCCTCCACGCGCCCGGCATCGGGCACCTGCTCTGGAACTGCCTCGGCATCTTCATCTTCGGGCGGCTCGTGGAGCAGCGGATCGGCACGACCCGCTACCTCCTCTTCGCCCTCGGCACCGTCGTCGCGGGAGGGCTCGGCTTCCTCCTGCTCTCGGCGATCCAGGGCACGCGGATGCCGATGATCGGCGCGAGCGGGCTCGACTTCGGCGTCCTCATCCTCGCGGCGCTCTGGTACCCGCAGATGACGGTCCTCGTCATGTTCGTCCTTCCCGTCCCGCTCTGGGCGCTGGCCACGGTGCTCGGGTTCATCGGGGTCTACAGCCTCTTCCAGCAGGCGGACGGCATCGCGCACGCGGCGCACGTCGCCGGCGGGTTCTACGCGCTCGTGTACTGGCGGTACGCGGACCGGATCGGCGGCATCGCCGCCGCGTTCGACCGCTGGCGGGAGCAGCAGCGCTGGCGGCGGATGCAGGCCGAGCGGCGCGCGGCCGAGGAGCTGCGCGGCAGGGTGGACCGGATCCTCGACAAGGTGAACCGGGAGGGCATGGCCGCGCTGACCGACGAGGAGCGGCGGGCCCTGAAGGAGGCGAGCGAGAGGCTCCGCCGATGAGCGCGGCGGTGAGGGTGGCGCTCGTGGCGCTGCCCTTCGCCGCCGTGTTCCTCCTGATCCGCTGGATCGGCAGCGGCGAGGCGGAGCGGTGGCGCGCGCGGGTCGAGGCGCAGTTCCCCGACGCGGTCGTCGGCGTGGACGAGGACGCGCTCATCGTCGTGGCGGAGGACGTCGCCACGGCGCGGCAGGCCGGGGCGCTGGTGCGCGGGTTCCGCGACGCGCTCGCGGCGCGGTACACGGACCTCCTCGGCGCGCCGCGCTTCGAGCGGATGGTCGTGGTCGTCTTCCCCGACGTGGAGAGCCTCCAGGCGTACGCCGGGGCCGCGGCGCGGCTCGACCGCGGGGCGGCGGGCAACCTGCACGGCTACACGGACCCGC
Organism: Planctomycetota bacterium; assembly: GCA_023150495.1. GTDB lineage: Bacteria > Planctomycetota > PLA2 > PLA2 > PLA2 > PLA2. The sequence goes on along the minus strand of JAKLKT010000152.1, from coordinate 3,553 downwards.
TCCACGGCGCGATGTTCGTCCCGAGGGACGCGATCGAGGTGCTCCGGCACGAGACCGTGCACTGGTTCATGGAGACCGCGCGGGACGTCACGGCGCCCTCGTACAGCCCGTGGCTCTCGGAGGGGCTCGCGCAGCTCTTCGAGACGCTCGACCCGGATGCCTCGCCCCCGCGCCCCCCGCGAATCGGGCGCCTGCGGCTGGACGGTCTCGATGTCGATCGGCTGATCCGGATCGAGGACTACGGCGAGTTCCTCCTCGACGGCCCCCGGAACTACGAGGAGGCGCTCGCGCTCTGCGGCTTCCTCTTCGAGCGCCGCCGCGAGGGGCTCGAGGAGTACGTCAAGGCGGAGCGCCGGACGGCGTCGTCGCGGCCCGTGCTGTTCGAGGACATCTTCGGCGCGAGCGGGGAGGCGTTCCGCAGGGAGCTCGCGGAGTTCGTCGCGGGGCGGCGGTAGGGCTACCGCGCGCGGCGGAGCTGCCGGAGGATCCGCACCGCGGCCATCGCGGCGCCGCAGCCGTTGTCGATGTTCATCACCGTGATGCCCGAGGCGCAGCTCGCGAGCATCCCGTGGAGCGCGGCGTGCCCGCCGCTCGCCACGCCGTAGCCGACGCTCGTCGGCACCGCGATGATCGGCTGCGGCATGAGCCCGCCGAGCACCGACGGCAGCGCGCCCTCGAACCCGGCGCAGCAGATCAGCACGCGGCAGTCGAGGAGCGCGTCGCGGTGGGCGAGCAGCCGGTGCACGCCCGCCACGCCGCAGTCCCCGAACTCCCGCGTCTCGCAGCCGAGGAACCTGAGCGTCGTGATCCCCTCCCGCGCGACCGGCGCGTCGGAGCTCCCGGCGTAGACGACGCCGACGGTGCCCTCCTGGGGCTCGGGCGCCGCGCGCATGCATACGAACGTACGGGACAGCGGATCGTACTCCCCGGCGAGCCCCTCGACCTGCTCCGCCGCGCACCGGGTGACGAGCAGGCTCAGGCCGCGCTGCTCGTGGCGCGCGGAGATCTCCGCGAGCTGCTCCCGCGACTTCCGCTCCCCGTAGACGATCTCCGGAAAGCCGATCCGCTCCGGCCGCTGGAAGTCGAGGTCGACGTCGCCCATCCGTCAGCGCGTCCCGATCGCGCGATTGAGCTTGCCCGAGACGAAGCCCTCCGCGTCGATCTCGACGCCCCGGAACCCGAGCGCCGCAAACGCGTCGCGGAGCCCGCCCATGAGCGGCGCGAGGAGGCCGATCCGCTCCGCGGGGACCTCGACGCGCGCGACGTCGCCGTCGTGGCGGACGCGGCACACGGGGAACCCGCGCGCGGAGAGCCACGCCTCGGCAGCCTCGATCCGCGCGAGCTTCTCCGCCGTGACCGGCTGGCCGTAGGGGATCCGCGAGCTGAGGCACGGGCTCGCGGGCTTGTCCCAGACGGCGAGGCCGCGGGAGCGCGCGAGGGCGCGCACGAGGTCCTTCCCGATCCCGCACTCGAGCAGCGGGTGCCGCACCGAGGCCTCCTCCGCCGCGACGAGCCCCGGCCGGTAGTCCCCGAGGTCGTCGACGTTCGCGCCCGAGAGGATCCACGCGCCCGTCCCCCGCGCTCCGGCGTCCAGCGCGCGATAGAGGGTCCTCTTGCAGTGGAAGCACCGGTCGACCGGGTTCGCGGCATACGCGGGATCCTCGACCTCACGCGTCTTGAGGACGCGCAGGGGGATGTCGTGCGCGGCGCAGAACGCGCGCGCGACCTCGAGGTCGCTCCGCTTGAGGCTCGGCGAGTCGGCGGTCCACGCCGCCATGCGCTCCCGGCCGAGGCAGCGCCTCGCCCAGAACGCGACCAGCGCGGAGTCGACGCCGCCCGAGAACGCGACGGCCGCCGACGGGCACCCCGCGAACCAGCGATCGAGCCGCCGCGCTGCCTCGGGGGCACCGGAGGGCGGTTCGGGGCGGGGGGCACGCACGGTGGGGATGGTGGGCGGCGAGGGACTCGAACCCCCGACCTCACGGGTGTGATCCGTGCGCTCTAGCCAGCTGAGCTAGCCGCCCGCAAGACCGGTGATTCTACAGGGCCTCCAAAATCGGGGAAACTGGGCCGCCATGAGCGAGGCGGACGCGGTCCGGCGCGCGCGGGAGCCCGCGACGGCGGGAACGCTCGCGCGCGACCTGGGCGCGCTCGGCATCCTTCCGGGCATGACGCTCCTCGTCCACTCGTCCCTCTCGGCACTCGGATGGGTCTGCGGCGGCGCCGTGGCCGTCATCGAGGCGCTCACGCGCGCGCTCGGCCCGGAGGGCACGCTCGTGATGCCCGCGTTCTCGGCGGAGTACTCGGAGCCCGCGTACTGGACCGACCCGCCGGTGCCCGAGGCGTGGTGGGAGACGATCCGGTCGTCGATGCCGCCGTTCGACCCGAGGACGACGCCGACCCGCGGCGTGGGCAGGATCGCCGAGTCCTTTCGGGGCATGCCCGGCGTGCTGCGGAGCGCGCATCCGAAGGTCTCGTTCGCGGCGCGCGGGCCCCTCGCGGCGCGGATCGTCGCGAGCCACCCCCTCGACTTCGGCCTCGGCCCCCGGAGCCCCCTCGGATCGCTCTACGGGATGGGCGCCCACGTCCTCCTCCTCGGCGTCGGGCACGCGAGGAACACCTCCCTCCACCTCGCCGAGCACCGGTGGGGCCGCTTGCGCGAGATCGAGGACGGCGCGCCGCTCCCCGCGGGCTGGATCACCTACCGCGACCTCGACCTCAGGATGGACGACTTCGAGGAGATCGGCGAGGCGTTCGGCGCTCCCGTCGCGCAGGTCGCGTGCGCCGAGGCGCGCCTCTTCCCGCTGAAGGAGGTCGTCGACTTCGCCGCGCGGTGGATGGAGGAGCGCCGTTGACCCGCGTGGTCATCATCGGGGGGGGCTTCGGGGGCCTCCACGCCGCGATGCGCTTCCGCGGCGCGCCGGTCGACGTGACGCTCGTCGACCGCCGCAACTTCCACCTGTTCCAGCCGCTCCTCTACCAGGTCGCGACGGGCGGCCTCTCGCCCGGCAACATCGCGGTCCCGCTCCGGCACATCCTGCGGCGGCACAGGAACGTCCGCGTGCTCCTCGGCGAGGCGACGGGCTTCGATCTCGAGCGGCGCGAGGTGTCGGTCGTCGCCTCCGGCGTCGCCCGGACGCTGCCGTACGACCGGCTCGTCGTGGCGACCGGCATGCGGACCGACTACCGCGGGAACGACGCGTGGGAGAAACGCGCGCCGGGGCTCAAGACTGTGGAGGATGCGGTGGGGCTCCGGGGCCGGATCCTCTCCGCCTTCGAGGCCGCGGAGAACGCGCTCGACCCCGCGGAGCAGGAGGCGTTCCTCACGTTCGTGGTCGTCGGCGGCGGGCCGACGGGGGTCGAGCTCGCGGGCGCGCTCTCTGAGATCGCGCGCTTCACGCTGCGGCGCGAGTTCCGGTCGATCGACCCGTCGCGCGCGCGGATCCTGCTCGTCGAGATGGGCCCGCGCGTGCTCGGCAGCTTCCCGGAGCGGCTCTCCGCGGCGGCCGCGCGCGACCTCCGCCGGCTGAGCGTCGACGTGCGCACGTCGACG